>JAGVQJ010000165.1 GCA_020051775.1 Calditrichota bacterium
AAGATCGGATTCCCTGCCACCGGCGTTGGTTCATAAGCTGTGGCTGCTTTCAGCTCCATTTCCTCCACAAGGATGGATGGTGTAACTATCGAAGCGGGATACAATGACTGTCCGAATACCGCGTTTTGCAACAGATTATACGCTTTGGTATCTTTACCGAGAGCGGCGATGTTGCGCAACGTCATCACTGACAGCTCATCGAACGTCAAGCCGCGCACCGGTTCGATGCGGCCATCTTTCTGATAAACTTTATAGGCTACGACCGGCGCTGTCAACATGACCTTGCCATCGTCTTCGATCTCAGTCCATCTATAGGCACTAGAATATCGAGGCTCATCCAGACGGCTTATCAACAAACCGAACTCCAATTCTTGCTCCTTGCATAGCGTTCGCATCTCCTCCACAAGTTTATCCTTCGGTTGTGATGAGGCGACAAACAGATTAGTGACCCCCGGCGGCGCCATCTGGTAAACCGTTGAACGCGCATGTCCATTGGAGGTGGCAATTTTCTTAGTCGGTTGGCGTCCCAACGGAAGGTTGACCAAACGGCCATTATCCACCAGAGTGATATCCTGAGACTTGACGCCTTCGTCGTCCATCACTTGATAACCAGCCAGCGAAATACCCTGCCATACGCTTCGCGAGGGTTCGTCGGTGATGGAGACAAATTCGGGAAAGACGCGATGCTTTACCTTGCCCGCCAGCTTGCCGACTGACAGAAATTGTCGCATCCAATCATCCGCCATCAGCGGTTCGCGCGGCAGGGCAAGATGCTTCACGAACATCTGCGAGAGGAATTGAGCCGCTGCCCAATCGGTAAACAGTACGGGGCCGGCATATTCATCCAGGGGTTCGGCAGCGGCTGCGGCCTGAAGATCTCCGGCCATGCGGCGCACGTCTTCCTGTACTTTCTCCAGTGAAGGCAATTCATCGGGAGTCGTAACCGGATATTGTAAAAAACTGGTCAACCGTTGACCGTCAATGCTTTGGGTTGAGGTAGTGATTTCGAGGATATAATAATCATTCCCCTTCAGGTGTTTACTTCCTTGAGAGTTCAGATACCACTGATTAACGGCCTGTCCTGAATACTCCACCCTCCAATCTTCCAGACGATTGAATTCCGTGAACACAGCAGCAGCTTTTTTAACCAGCGCTTCCACCTTTTGCTGATCGGATTGCAAGCCGACCGGTTCATCAATCCGGACCTGCGGCAATGCCGGCGAAAGATCCGGCAGGTTTTCGTTACTCGGATGCGCCAGCATCCAGGCTTGCTTGCGCGCTAAATTCTCAGTAGCGTCTTTGTAAGCTTGATCCGTCTCCAACCAGAGCTGGTGTCTCAAGGCCTTATAATCATTTTCAGCCACCAGTTCCAACCGGCTTTTATATACATCCTGCCAGCCCCCGAAGAAATTGCTGTTGTCCAACGAATCGCTGCCTACGCGCAAATCAATGTACAGGTAACGGTCGTGAGAACGGTCGGATTGCACTAAACCGCCATAGCGGGCTTTTACCGCAAGCGCATCGTAATCACGAATGCGATAGGCGAGGAAATAAGGCGGCGAGATGTCTTCAATGGAGAGTTTGCTGACGGAACGATCCAGCTCATCTTTCATCGCGCGGAAGACAGGGTCGTCCTGAGCGTTGACCGCCGTCGCGATAAGAAATATGACTACCGCCAGAATGGTGAAAGACGTAAGTTTTTTCATGGCGTGTTCCCTCTCTGGTTAGGCGGCGGTAGGATGGGAGGTTTATCCTGCTCTTTGACGCGTTTCTCGATCTCGATTTCCGACACCAGAATGCTGGGCGAGACGGCCGATACCGGCACCCAACCGGATTCCGCTCCACAAGTTCCATTAAATACGGCGTCATCATCCGCGGCGGCAATGATCTTGCTGAAACAAGTCAGCGGAGTGCCTACCACGTCAACGCCGCGGACTACCTCATCAGGTCGGTCATTGGCATAGACGCGATAAACAAGCAGGGGCAGCACTTTAAAAGCTTGCGGACCGCTGCGCCCGGTCATGGTGAATCCTCCGGCGATGTCGTTGAAGATCAAGCCATATTCCTTGCCTTGTTTCTTGCATTCTGCGATGAGCATACGGCGCAACTCGTCATAGGGCACCTTTTTGCTGGATTGAATGAGCAGGTTACCCTGGCGACTGACGATGTCGAATCCATACAGTCGGCGTGCATGTCCGTTACTCGTGGGGAAATTGGCGATGGGCGACCGCGACGTGAGAAAACTTTTCATTATGCCTTTTTCCACGACTGTTACTCTCTGGGATGGAGTGCCTTCGTCATCGAAACGGTAAAACCCTCGCAGTTCCGTATTCTTGAAGGTAGCCTGAGTGGGATCATCATAAATGCTGATGAACTCCGGCAGAATCTGTTGATTCAACTTTTTGGTAAAGGTTTGACCTTCGTCGGAACTCTTTTGGCGATGCCCTTCGATGCGATGGCCGAAAATTTCATGGAAGAAGACGCCGCTGGCGCGGTTGACCAAGATTGCCGGTCCGATAAACGGTTCCACGATTGGCGCACGGATCAGGGCTTGTAATTCGTTGACGATCCTCTCGGCAGCTTTCATGACTGTTGCCTCGTCGGGCATGTTCGCCATCGTCGCGGCTGAAAAAACTTCCGAGCGATCGAGCTCCATGCCATCTGCTGCCATGCCGGAAATGTTCAAGATCAACCGCAGGTAGTGATTACCCTGCTGCAATCGACTGCCGTCGCTTTTTACGATATAATCGTTCTGATCGGTAACGGCAAAGCGGACTTGGGAATTATAAACGAAGGGAAATCCAGCCAGATAGCGCGCCGTCTTTCGAATGAGACCATGCCAATAGGTGGTGTCAACTTTGGTGAGGGTGAAATCTTCACTGAATGAATGAGATTCAGCAGAGGAATAGTCATTGGATTTGTCTTCCTCTTCAACCTTTACTTGGCGATTGCTCAGCACCTTCGTAAAGCGTTCCTGGGCCTTCTGGTATTTATATTCGGTCTCAGCCCATAAGGTTGCGGCTATCGCTCCGGGGGTGTTGTCAATGGGGAAATCCACCACGCGACGGGGGGTGTAATTATCCTGCCAGTTACCGCCTCTGATTTCATGAGTGTTGTCCAATTCCATGCTGCCGACGCGGACATCTACGTCAAGATAGCGTCTCAGGGAGGATTTTGGCGCATCCAGGCCGCCGTTGATGGCTGTCAATTCATAGGTGCGCTCTTCCTGCACCTCGTACTGGAGACTGTACATAGGCGCAGCCATAGCTTGACCCAGCTTATCCATGGAACGCTGAATCTGGGTCTGCATGACGTCCAAAAGATCGGCGGATTGCGCTGGGACAGACAGCACTGTCAATAGCAATAAAGCGATTAGCGTCCGCCAGCGTCCAGCCCCGCCAATGTACTTGGGGTGTTTCACCTGGATCATTTCTGCACCTCCGCCTGTGATTTTTCATCTCCCAGCATCTGCGCCACTATTTTCTCAATATCCGCTTCCTGCCCGGGTACATAGCCCATGAATGAGCGCACGATTTTACCGCTTTTATCAATCAGAACAGTATAGGGCAGCGTGTTTTCTCCGAAGAATTTGCGCAACGCCTGCCCGTCAGGATCCAGAGGGATTAGAGCAGTAAATCCCTTGGATTTCACATAAGGCTTCACCTTGGATATACTGCGCGGGCTATCTTCGGAAATGGCCATAAAAATCAATCCCTTGTCCTTATATTTCTGGTAGATGGCTTCTAAATGCGGCAATTCCTGTTTGCAGGGGTTGCACCAGGTAGCCCAAAAATCAATTAGTATTGGGGATTTCCCCAGATACTCGGAAGCTCTGATTGTCTTGCCTTCGATATCTTGCAGGGTGAAATCCGGCGCTATACTACCTTCTTGCGCCCTAGCGACGCTGACAGTTAATATTACAAACAGAACCGCAGTTAACCGTTTCATAATGCTCCTCCATAATGTCCCTCCCCTCGATCTTACCCAAAAGGAACGCTGCCTGGCGGTCAATCCCTTTACAAGTCGGCATCGGGGGAATCAATTTTGATTACCACTGAAACCGATATCCGATGCGCAGCGAACCCCGGAGCCTGCCGGCTTCGCCCGGACGGATGTCGAAATTATCAAAGTAAAACCATTGGCGATAACCGACGGTGAAATTGCCGATCCCGACCAGAAAACCCGGTGATATGTAAGCATCCACACGGGTCGGGGAAGTGTAGGTAGTAATGTAGGTGATCGGCCCTTGCACCATGTAATTGGCGGAATCCCGAAAATGAGATTGGTATTGCGTGATCGCGCCGGTATTGATGACCTCGCCCAGGGTTAAGGTTAGCCATCCCTTCCATTTGGTGTTATCGTAGTCGCCCAATACTTGATAGCGACCTTCCAGATGAAAATCGAAGTCGGCTACTTCCAGGTGGTTGTCATTGGTATATTTCCAACCGGAACTGATGGAACTGTCGGGGATGGGTAGGGCTGGGGTGGTCTCGTAGTAGAAGCGGCTGGAGATATTGGCGACCATTCCCAAACCCAATGACAGACGACCCCATGAAAATATTTCCGGCCTCCAGGTTCCACCCAAACCCGATGTCACTTTGTCGTAGGGAGTTATCAACGAGATATTCGTTTCGAGGTTAACTTCCTCAGCCGTTGCGTTCACCGCAAAGGAGAAAACCAACGCCAGCAGGAGTATTAGTTTACGAAATGTCATCCGAGTTGTTCTCCCGAGATTGAATGCGTGCAATCTGTAAGTTAAGATTTTTATCGGCGGTTGTCAAGCTTAATAACTCTCGGATGGGTGAAAAGTTCAATCGCAATTAAAATAGTGAACACTTGTTTTCAAGCTCAGATCTTTGTATCTTGAATGATCACTCTGGAATATAGGTTCTATAGAATGAATGATTTTAGACATAACGACAGCATCACCATCAAAGGCGCCCGGGAGCACAACCTAAAAAATATTGATCTGGAACTGCCTCGCAATCGGTTGATCGTCATCACCGGTTTGTCGGGATCCGGCAAATCATCTTTGGCCTTCGACACCCTGTATGCCGAAGGGCAGAGGCGCTATGTAGAGTCACTCTCTTCCTATGCCCGCCAGTTCCTGGGTTTGATGGAAAAACCTGATGTAGATTTTATCGAAGGATTGTCTCCGGCTATTTCCATCGAACAAAAATCCACTCATCGCAATCCCCGATCCACAGTGGCCACAGTCACTGAAATCTATGATTATTTGCGGCTTTTGTTTGCTCGCATTGGTCGGGCGTTCTGTTATAATTGCGGCCGATCCATCGAAAAGCAGTCGGTGCAGCAGATTGTTGATCAGGTCTTAAGTCTTCCCGCAGGAACTCGTTTCCAGGTGTTGGCGCCTATCGTGCGAGGCCGCAAGGGCGAGTATCGCGAAATATTCGAAGGATTGCGCCGAGACGGCTACCTGCGGGTACGCGTGGACGGCCGGACTCGATCCCTGGAAGATCCCATTCCGCTGGACAAGAAAAAGAAGCACAACCTCGAAGTAGTGGTAGATCGGTTGTCGGTGGAAGGCGATTTGCGCCAACGATTGACCGATTCGGTGGAAACCGCCCTGCAACTGGCCTCCGGGATGGTCTTGATTGACCAGACGGATGGTAAGGAAACGCTCTTCTCCGAGCATTATTCCTGTCCCGTTTGTAGTATCAGCTATGAAGAGCTGGCGCCTCGCAGCTTCTCATTCAATAGCCCCTTCGGCGCTTGCCCCTCCTGTTCCGGTTTGGGACAAACCCTTGAGATTGACCCGCAACGCATTGTCCCCGATCCCTCGCTCTCGATACGCACCGGCGCTATTGCCGTGCTTTCCAATTGGAATGAGACCATCTTCCTGCGCATGCTGGAATCGGTCGCCGAAAAATATGGATTCTCAACTCTCACATCCTTCCAAAAATTGAGTAAAGAGCAGCAGAATATCTGCCTGTACGGGTCCGGACGGGATGAGATCCAATTCCATCTGGTGCACAAAAACGGGCGCGGTTCCTGGAATTACCTAGGACGCTGGGAAGGGATCATCCCCAATCTGAAACGCCGCTACCGACAGACGCAATCGGCCGGCATCCGGGAATGGATCGAAGGCTTCATGAGCGCCCTGCCCTGCGCCACTTGCCAAGGGCAGCGGCTGAAACCGGAAGCACTGGCAGTGAAGATCTACGGCAAGAACATCAACGACGTCACCAGTCTGTCCATTCGCGAGAGTTTACGGTGGTTCGAATCTCTGGAATTGAACGAACGTGAACGCACTATTTCACAGCAGATTTTTAAAGAAATTAAAGCGCGGTTACGATTTCTGGTGGACGTTGGTCTTGATTATTTAACGCTCGACCGTTCCGCCGGGACTATTTCCGGCGGAGAAGCTCAGCGGATTCGCCTAGCCACACAGATCGGATCGCAGTTGGTTGGAGTTCTTTATATTTTGGATGAACCTTCGATTGGGCTTCATCAACGAGACAACCGTCGGTTAATTGAAACCCTGATGCGATTGCGTGATCTGGGCAACACCATCATCGTGGTAGAACACGACCGCGAGATGATCACCTCGGCGGACATGGTTGTGGATTTAGGCCCCGGGGCGGGTCAACATGGCGGTGAAATCGTGGCTCTGGGATCGCCTGAAGAGATCGCCGCAAATCCCGCTTCTATCACCGGTCGGTTTCTTTCAGATCTGGAAGTCATTGACACACCACCGGTGCGTCGTCGCGGCAACGGACGCAAACTGTCCTTATTGGGTGCTACCGGCAACAACCTTAAGGCTGTAAACTTCCACATTCCGTTGGGCACATTCCTTTGCGTTACTGGAGTATCCGGTTCCGGTAAGTCCACCCTGGTCAACGAGACGCTCTATCGGGCGCTTTGCCAGAAACTCTACCGATCCCGCGAATTGCCATTACCTTTCAAGGAAATTCGTGGATTGGACTACATTGACAAAGTCATTGACATTGATCAATCCCCGATTGGCCGCACGCCCAGATCCAACCCCGCAACCTACATCGGATTGTTCACAATCATCCGCGACCTATATGCTGAGTTGAAGGAATCGAAAATCCGAGGCTACAAACCCGGACGCTTCAGTTTCAATGTGAAAGGGGGCCGTTGCGAAGCCTGCCAAGGCGACGGCATCATCAAAATTGAGATGCACTTTTTACCGGACGTTTACGTCCCCTGCGAAGTGTGCAAGGGCAAGCGATACAATCGCGAGACATTGGAGATCAAGTGGCACGGAAAATCCATTGCCGATGTGTTGGACTTAACTGCTGAGGAGGCGCTCGAGTTCTTTTCCGCAATCCCCACACTCCGTCGGAAGTTGGAAACACTGGTGCGGGTGGGTCTGGGTTACATTCATTTGGGCCAGCAGGCCACTACTCTTTCCGGCGGTGAAGCCCAAAGAGTCAAGCTGGCTTCCGAACTTTCCAAAGTGCAAACCGGCAATACGCTGTACCTCCTGGACGAACCGACTACCGGATTGCATTTCGCCGACATCCGCATGTTGTTGTCGGTGCTGCAGGAGCTGGTCAGCAAAGGCAACACTGTGCTGGTAATCGAGCACAACCTGGACGTCATCAGGACTGCCGATCACATCGTGGATCTGGGGCCGGAAGGAGGCGATGAAGGAGGCCAGATCATTGCTACCGGAACACCTGATCAGGTCGCCCGTGTCGCAAAATCCTATACCGGACAATTTCTGATTCATGAGCTGAACAAACCGGCGGGGAAAAGCCTTCCTTTCAACGAAAAACACGAATGAAGGTCCGGGTTTCGCGGCGCGGTTGAGTCAACCTCCACCCTGCTGAATAGCTAACTGCTGGAATTAAAGCATTTAACGATTAAATATTTTTTCTAAATTCTTAATTTTTTGCTTGCATAAGTACCCTGCCGAAGCTATATTACCCCGCAAAAGAATTCGGCATTATATCCGTAAACCCAATTTCTCGGCAAACACAAGTTTAACTCCCCCCCGAAAGGAGATCATCACATGGCAGCTATTACCGGATTTTGCGTGCGTTGCAAGGAACAAAGAGAACTTCTGGACGCCAAAGAAATCACCATGAAGAATGGGCGTAAAGCCATCAAGGGCAAGTGCGTCAAGTGTGGAACACAGGTGTTCAAAATCACGGCCAGCAAGTAGTCCCGGGAAGTTTTCCGCGTCGTGAGAGCCCCGAAATAATTGAAGGGCGTCTGCTCCGCCGACTGGCGTGGCTGGCGCCCTATTTGTTCTGACCCTTTCATGCTGCCACGGATTCCCATACTTTCCCTTGATCCGAGGGGATCAATATGATTATATTATAGCGATTAACTTTTTCTGGAGGTCAGACCATTTTCTGGACATTACCCATCGAGCAGGAGACGAAACAGCCCCACTCTCTGAAGGGGATCTTCAAGTCGCGATTCATCCGCTTTGGGATCGTCGGTGGAACAGGTGTTTTGGTCAATTATGGCTTCTACCTGATCTTCCACGAAGCCCTTGGGATATTCTACCTGCTGGCGAACATTCTTGCCATCGAGATGTCTCTCATCAGCAATTTCATTATGAATGAGCGTTGGACGTTTCGAGATCGTGAGCGCGCCGGAAGAAAAAGCTATTTTCGGCGCATGATCGCTTTCAATTTTTCCAGCGGTTTAGTGGCCTGGTTTACACAAACCCCAACACTTTTCATTCTAACGCATTACTTTGGGATGTGGGATAAAGCGGCCGTTATAATCGGTATCGTCATCGGGGCGCTGCTGAATTACTTCGTCAGCAATTATTGGATATTCCGAGATAAGAGTGTTCCGGCCACCCCGCCCTAAAGGACGGGGCTGAAGATTATCAAAGCCCCCTGATGGGGGGTTCTGCGGCGGGGTTACCCGCTATTTCGTTTCTTTGGTCTGATAAGGCACTCGAATAGCTCAAGCTGTGAATCGCTTTTATTGTCATTTGTCATTTCCCATTTGTCATCGAGGAGATCATGTGTCTGGCAGTACCCATGAAGTTGATTAAAATCGAGGGGTCACAAGGGGTTGTTGAGTTGGAGGGAGTCAATCGCACCATTGGACTTGACCTATTGGAGAATCCGCAGGTCGGGGATTACGTAATTGTCCACGCCGGATATGCCATCGAGACCTTGGACCAGGACGAAGCCGAAAAGACCATTGCGTTATTCCGCCAGTTGGGCGCCGAGGGATTGGAATGATCTATCTGCATGAATTCCGCAATCGCCGGGCCGCGCGGGTCCTGTTGGATCGAATTGCGGATACCGTACAGGATCGCCCGGTGCGTTTCATGGAAGTATGTGGCGGACACACCATGGCCATCTGGCGCTACGGCCTGCCCGAGTTATTAGGGAAAAATGTCACTCTTCTTTCTGGTCCTGGATGTCCCGTTTGTGTCACTCCTAACTCCTTCCTGGATCGGGCTATTGCCCTCTCCCGCCGGCCTGATGTTACCATAGTCACCTTCGGCGATTTGATGCGAGTTCCCGGTTCCTCATCGGATTTGCAGACAGAACGCGCTCGCGGAAGCGACATTCGCCCCGTATATTCTTCCATAGACGCCTTGGAGGTGGCGTGCCGGTACTCGGATCGAATAGTGATATTTCTTGGCGTTGGGTTCGAGACGACCGCGCCAACCATCGCTGCCACGATTAATAATGCCCAAACTGAAGGGTTAAAGAATTTCCGTATACTCTCGGCATTGAAAACGATGCCACAAGCGCTGCGCGCCTTGGTTGCGGGTGGCGAAATCGCCCTTGATGGATTAATCCTGCCGGGACACGTCAGCGCCATTACAGGTAGTTCCGTGTTCGACTTTCTATCGCTTGATTTCGGTCTGCCGTGCGTAGTTTCCGGTTTTGAACCTCTAGATCTGTTGCAAAGTATCCTTATGTTGGGGCAGCAAGTGTCTCAGGCGAGAGCCCAAGTCGAGATTCAATACAGTCGCACCTCCAAAATGGAAGGCAACTTACGCGCGCGCCAGATCATGGATCAGGTCTTTGCGCCAGCCGATGCCGAATGGCGAGGGCTGGGTGTGATCCCTGGCAGCGGTTTATCCTTGCGGCCGGAGTACGCTGCTTTCGACGCCTTTTCCATTCCCGTAAAGATCGAGCCCACACGTGAAAATCCTGGCTGCCGTTGCGGTGAGGTGATTCGCGGCGCCATCCGTCCGGAAGATTGCCGCTTATTCGGGCAAACTTGCAAACCGGAACATCCAATCGGCGCATGTATGGTTTCGGAAGAGGGATCCTGCGCCGCGCATTATAAATATCGCACTGTTGATCATGAGATTAAGTCATAATCGGGTTGGAAGGTCACGCGGCATAGGCGATACCGACGCTCAACAAGCCCCGCGCTCCTGGGGTTTTGCCAAAACCTTTCGGCTCATCCTTCCCTGGTTGAAGCCCTATCGCCGGCAGTTTATTTGGGGTATCATCACTATCATCTTCGCTGACGCGATCGGAGTAATCGGCCCCTGGGTACTGAAACTGGGTATCGAAGATTTACAAGCAGGTGTTACTTCCAGCAAAATATACTACTATTCCTCCTTGATCGTCCTGATCGCGCTGATCGCAGGTGTTTTCAGTTTTCTGATGAGACGCATTATTGTCACGATTTCACGTAATATCGAGTACGATATTCACGTTCAGTACTTTCAGCACCTACAAAAACTTTCGCCCTCCTTTTACGACCGCCAACAGACCGGCGACCTGATGACGCGGGCTACTTCCGATGTGGAAGCAGTGCGCATGATTGTCGGTCCCGCCATCATGTATTCTGTAGATACGATTCTCACCGCTCTATTCGTGGTGACGCTAATGTTTGTTCTTTCGATACCCCTAACCCTCGCCGTGTTGGCGATGGCGCCTGTGCTGTCGTTGTTGATTTACATTCTGGCTAAGAAAATACATACCTATTCGCTCGAATCACAGGATAGATATAGCGACTTGAACAGCATGGTTCAAGAGCATCTCTCGGGCATCCGGGTGGTGCGCGCCTACAATCAGGAGAAGCCGGAGCGCAAGCTGTTTAAGGCTTTAAATCGAGAGTACATGGACGCCTCCATGGAACTGACCAAGTTGCAGGCTATGCTAACGCCTTTTTTCTATTCCGTCTTCGGAGTAGGCTTGGCTATCGTTCTCTACATGGGCGGCAAATCCATCATCGCCGGCTCTATGAGTTTGGGTAGTTTTGTGGCATTCAGCGCCTATCTCGCTGGCCTGGCGTGGCCGGTGATGGCAGTGGGTTGGGTGGTTAATTTGTACCAACGCGGCGCGGCTTCCCTGCAACGGATTTACAAGATTCTGGACACTCAACCCGACATCGTGGATCGCAGTGTCAACCACCTCCAAAAATTATCCGGTTCGATTAATTTCAAAGAAGTTTATTTTGTCTACCCCGGCGCTGAAACTCCAGCTTTGGAAGGAATTGATCTGGACATTCCGACGGGAACATCATTGGGCATTGTGGGACCAGTGGGTTCTGGTAAAACCAGTCTGGTAAGTCTGATTCCGCACTTATATGAAATCACTTCGGGTAGCCTCACCATAGATGGAGTGAATCTGTCTGACCTCCCCCTGGAAATCTTGCGCCGGGACGTAGCGTTAGCGCCGCAGGAGAGCTTCCTATTCAGTGATCGGCTGGAAAACAACATCATGTTCGCCCATCCCAATCTAAACGGTGAGCGCCTGCGCGAAGTGGCAGACGTTGCCAACTTGACCGGAGATGTGGAAGGATTTCCAGATGGCTTTCGCACTTGGGTGGGTGAAAGGGGCATCACTCTTTCCGGCGGACAAAAACAACGCACCAGCCTGGCTCGCGCCCTGGCTGCCGATCCACGCATTCTAATCCTGGATGACTGTTTTTCCGCCGTGGACACCCGCAGCGAAGCTGAAATTCTACGAAAAATCAAACCATTGCTGAAAAACCGCACAACCATCATCATCGCGCACCGGATCTCAACCTTGCAGTGGGCGGATCAGATCATTGTCTTAAAAGAAGGAAAAATCACTGAACGCGGGACGCACCAGACGTTGCTGGAGGCTGGAGGGTGGTACACAACCATGTACCACCGACAGTTGCTGGAAGCGAGTTTGGGGGATGAAGTTCACAAATGACCCGGTCCTATTGATCATAAACCATAAAAATCCGCCTGTTTAGGGCGGATTTTTAATTTGAAGCGTAAAAAAGGGGGGTTAACGCGCCTTGAACTGAACCACCTGCGCCACCCAAATACCCACAGGTTTGCCATTATGTTGGGCCGGGGTAAAACGCATGCGCTTGATGGTTTCTACGGCGGCGTCTTCCAAACCCATATCGGTGGGCGTAGCCTTTAATGAGTGTATTTGACGTGGAAACCCTTTTTTATCCACGAAGTACTGAACCGTCACTTTGCCCTGGAAATCAGGAGTGGTCACTCTTTCCGGCCAAACCTGTAATACGTCGTTAATCTGGCGCGGTGCGGTGTCAAAATAGGTGAAAGTGTCCGGTGGTGGTATTTTTTCTTCCACTGGTGGTAAACTGTCGCTGGTGGAAGCTTGATTCTGCGCGATAGCCCCTGAAGTTAATGCCGCCGAAAAGACAATAGCTAGAGTCAACAGCCATGATTTCATAAATACTCCTACGATAATTATTCAATTTTAAACACAATCACCTGCCCCACCCAGACACCGACTGGTTGTTCATTTTGCAGAGCGGGCGTGAATTTCCATTGCTTAATAGCTTTAATGGTTTCTTCCTCAAAGCCCAGACCTTCAGGGGAAGCTTTCAAAATGGCTACTTCCCGGACCTCCCCCCTCTTATCTACGTAAAATTTTGTCCAAACTTTGCCCGGAACAGCAGCACTTCTTGCCATCGAGGGGTATTCCGGTTGAACTGACTTGATCAGTCGAGGCGCTTGCTCATAAGGCGTGAAGGTACTTGGAGGTGGGACGGGATCATCCACCGGTAGGGGTTCGGTGATGACCAATTGGCCATTGCCAAGGCCGATCAATACGGAATCCAATTGATGGTTAAGAATTTGCCGTAGTTCATTTTGGTCGGGCACAACCGGCTCCTCGCGCTCGATTTCGAGGGGAGTCGGCTTGGGAATGATGGCCACCGGCGGTAGTTCAGGTAGAGCGATCTTCTCGAACGGTTTACCTGGTATATCGCTGATGGAGGGCGGGGGTAACAGGATGATATCGAAACTCATCGGTTGCGCCGCCGGGATGGTGTCGTGATCCAACAGGCGGGTAGCGATCTGATAGGTGGCTAAGAGCATGACGTGGACGGCGACGGAAATTCCCAGGCCTAAGCTGAGATATCTGCTTGAGTACCGGCGGAGGTCCAATCCACCTAACGACGCAGTGTTGTTCTGGCGCACGGTTAATGCTGACATGGCTCCCTCCTTTGATTGGTTTAGGTTCCGCCACATATAATATAGCTCAAGATCTTACCCCAAATCCAGTGCAATTTTTTGCATAAAAAGTAAAAACGCCGTTCAATCCCCGGATTCTGGTTCATGAACGGCGTATTTCATGTCTGTGCCTTTCGGCTAAGCGATCCCGGGTATGGTCAAAAGTCCTTGCCGGAATGATCCGTCAGCGGACGGATTGGGGTCAGGACGACCCCGACTACTGTCTTCGGTGCTTTGTTCTCGGTGCTCGGTTTACTGCACTTTAAAGGTGATGACCTGAGCTACCCATACACCCACCGGGTTTTCGCGTTGTAAGGCGGGAGTGAACTTCCACTGCAGCACGGCTTCCACAGCGGCTTCCTCAAACCCCAGACCGGCGGGATTGGCTTTGACCGCTTGAGCTTTTTTAACGTCGCCGCTTTTATCCACGTAGAACTGCACTGTGACCTTCCCACCGACCCCTGCGGTTTGGGCCATGGAGGGGAATTTGGGATCAATTTTCTTGATCAAGGCGGGAGCCTTCTCATACGGTGTGAATACGCCGGGGTCCGGGATCGCATCCTCCATTGGGATGGCTTCAGCAATTTGCAAATCTTCTCCCCCTCCGGCCAAACCTAGCAGTGAATCGGAAGTGGCATCCAGGTTTTGTGCTAATTGTTCCTGGGTCTGGATGACAGGTTCTTCCGGAGCAATCTCTTCCGCCACCGGTTTGGGGATAGCGGCAGCCGGAGGCGCCAGCTTGGGCTGCGCGATCTTTAAGGAGGGCGCCGTGTCCTCGCCAGACAGCGAAGGCGGCGGGCCCAGATTCGAAGGATCCAGGTAGATCACTCGGGTGGGGGGCGGAATGCCTTGGCTGGCGATATACACACCGATATGATAACCGGCTATGACCAGGAGGTGAAAACCGATAGAGATCATCAGACCCACGGTCATATACTTCTGTAAAAACCGCCGAATATCGAATCCGCCCAGATGCCCTTCATTGGGCATTTGAAACGCAACTGTGGACATGGTAATTCCTCTTTAAGGGCTTATAAGCCTCTGACGTATCTACCGGTCAGCGCCAACAGCGAATCATCTACTGCGTCGAATTTCAGGATTGAGAAACGCGTGGTTTTGGCAACGTTGAATTCATCAAGCAGGTTGACCATGTTGGAATATTTAGCCTTGCGGTGAATTTTGGCCACAATGGTTAATTTGTCGCCGACAACGTTTTTTCTCTCGTTTAATTTACCCCGTAATTCGCTCCAGGACATCGGCTGGGGATTTTCCATGCCGATATTGAAATAGAGTGAATCCACCGGGTCTACACGAAAGTAGAGAAGCGTTTTTTCATTCACATCAACTTCGGTCGGATTTTCTGATTCCGGCGGTAAATTGATCTCCATGGCCTGTGGCAAACGAAACACGGTGGTCACCATGAAGAAGATGAGTAGCAAGAAGGCCACATCCACCATTGGCGTCATGTCAATGCGGATAGCCATGCGTTTCATTTTAAATTTGCCGCCCTTGCCGTGCGATGACCCGGACGGGGTATCTACAGCGCCCATATTACTCCTTCTCCAGTTCGGTGACCATGTTGAAGCGGTTCATGTTGATCTTCTGCAGGACCCCCATGACGTCTTCCACAAAGCCGTATTGCGCATTCTTGTCCGCCTTGAGGATGAGACGAATTTTCAGATTGGACATGCGCGCTTTTTTGATATTATCCGCCAAGTCGGCGGGTTGATATTCTACGGGCCGGAGCATACGCTGTTCATTGGGGACCATAAATCCGTACTGGGCATCCAGTCCTGGAGCGCCCAGACTCAGGGTGATCTTGTTGTTCTGATCCACCGAGATGAGCAGAATGTCAGACTCGGGTAATTTTAAGTTGGAATGCGAGCTGGGTAAATTGATGGGCACGCTTTCCGGTGGTTTGAACTGCGTGGTGGACATGAAGAAAATCAGCAGCAGGAAGGCCACGTCCACCATGGGCGTCATGTCAATTTTGACTCCCATGCGTTTGACTACGGGGCGTCCCATGATTTACTTCGCCTCCTTCTCCTTGATGATTTCCATGAACATGTAAGCGCCTTCGTCCACTGAGTAGTTAAAGCTGTCTACGCGATTGACGAAGATATTGTAGGCGATGATGCCTGTAATGGCGGCGAACAAACCACCGGCGGTGTTGATCAAGGCTTCGGAAATACCAGTGGCTAATTGCACGGCATCCGGAGCGCCCTGGTGGGCCATGGCGGCAAAGGAGCGGATCATGCCGATCACCGTTCCCAACAGACCGATCATGGTCGAGATCGAGGCGATAGTGGATAGGGCAAAGAGGTTTCTTTCCAGGAAGGGTACTTCCAGGAGCCTGGCCTCTTCGATGGAGCGCTGGGTTTCAGCCAGTCGCTTTTCACCCGTCAGATTCATTTTCTTACCGCGCATGTAGGCCTCCAGGCCGGCCTTTAAAACGGCGGCGGCGGAACCGCGCTGTTTTTCGCAAATGGCCAGAGCCTCGTCCAGCTTGTCTTCCTTGACTGCCATGATGAAGCTGCGGTAAAAATTAGGAATGGGCGCGTGTCCGCGGGCCTTTTGCAGAGTCAGGATTCTTTCGACGATGTACGTTAACAGCATGATGGTGATGGTGATGAGTGCTACGACCAGCGGGCCGCCGTCCGTGATGAACTTCGGTAGAAACATGAAGACGATATAAGCGATCACGAACGCAACCACCAGCAGGATGAGTGTAAAGAAGCGTTTCATTGTACCCTCTTTTTGTGCATCTTGTCCCGGGGTTTCACCGGGTTATCTATTTTGGATTATTTATTTTTCGCGATGATTATGGCCGCTTTTCAGCTTTTTCTACGACCTTCAACCCTTCCCTGGCTCCGCTATTTTTGGGGTCAAATTTCAACGCATTAGTGAAAGCGTTTCGAGCAGCAGGATAATTTTCAGTGTAATAAGCGGCTTGGCCATAAGCGACCCAGTAAGAGGTATTGTTCGTGACAAGCTGTGTAGCTTGACGCAGATATCCGGAAGCGATTTTCCACAGCTCTTTGGCAGCTTCCCGTTCTTCGCGGGTAACTTTATCTTTATTCTGAATGGCGGCCGCTTCCTGCACATAGATGAATCCCAATCCGCCGTAAGCATCCCCTTGAGTAGAATCCATGCTGATGATCTTGCGGTATTCCGTTTTGGCGGCTCGAGTAGAATCCAGGTAGTTCAGGGAGCTGGCCAGCATCATGTGAACGGAAACGCGCGTTGAATCCAATTGAATGGCCTTGCGGAGTACGCGCACAGCTTCCGGATAATTTTCTTTCTTCAGGTAGCTATAACCCAGATTGATATACACCGGCATGTAGGTTGAGTCCACCGCGGCTTTGCGGTTGAAGTAAACCAGGGCGGAATCGTACTGGTCGGAGGCGTAGTAGGTCATACCTATCAGATAAGGCAGCCGTTTATCGTCCGCATTGAGCGCTAAACCTCGCTTCAGATAGACGGCAGCGGAATCGTAATAGGAACGCTGTGCGACCTCCTTGCCGGCCAAGTTATAGTAAGATTCACCCAAGCGGGAAAAATCACCGGCTTCCGCTTCCGGTAAAATAACGATCGAACGCAGAACCTCAGCCGTTCTGGCGTATTTTTTCTGTTCGAAGCTATTGTTCGCCAATGCGCGCGCAGTCGTCAGGTCTTCCGGCTTCAGGGCGTAAGCTTTTTCGAGATATATTTGCGCGTCTTCCAACTTCCTGCAAGCCCTGAGAGACTGGCCGTAAATGGTGCAGAAGTAAAAATTCTGTTCCTTACCGTTCTTGCTGGCTTCTTCCAATTCCTGCACTGCCTGATCGTACTTTCCCGCGTAAAAGTACAGTTTTCCGATTTGGTAATAAACATTGGGGTAGTTTGGGTCCAGCGCTTTGGTGGACTTATACTGGACAAGAGCATTGTTATAATCCTTCAGAGCAAAGTGAATATCGGCCAGTTCGTAGTGCCAGGAGGCCACAGAAGAATCGAGCTCCAATCCCTTGATATAATTATCTTTGGCCAGCGTCAATATTCTTTTGTCCCTGTAAACTTTCCCTAAAGCGATGTAGAAAAGCGGCTCATTGGGATTTTTCAGCGTGGCTTGAGACAGACTTACCATCGCGTCATCGTTACCCTGGGCCGCCAACAACAGTCCACGACTATAAAGATACTCGGGACGCTCCTTGTGTTTTTCTGCTCTTTCCACGGCTGTATTTAGGACTTTCTCAGCCTGAGGGATATTTTTATTGGCGAGAGAAATCTCCACGATGCGCATGACCGCTTTGGGGTGGGTGGGTTCTTCCGCCACCACTGCGTTCCAAAATTTTAGCGAGCCGGTCGTATCTCCCAGGGCCAAAGTCGCTTCTGCGGCCAGCCAATTGGCATCCTCATGATTGGGCTTCAGCGATAGGACAGACTGCGCTTGATCCAGGGCTTCCTGATAGCGTTGTTCAGTCAGTGCTTGCCATCCTGCCTCCGGTTGCGGATTTTTAGCGGCCCAAGCATTGGCTATCAATCCCAACAGGATTAGCGGCAGTAATATTCCGGATATTCGACTTTTCGGGTTCATATTCCTTGATCACTGGTGATTAAAACACAACTTATGCCAATTTCTTTCACACGGCGGTATTTGCCAATCCGCCTTCTATTTTGAAAACCCGCCTCGCATTATTTTTGATCCCTGGACGATGAAATATTTATAATCACAGGAATCATAGCCGGCAAAAAACCATGATCAGCAATCAGCCTTTGACCCTGGTTTCCCGCCAGGAAGGAAAGAAACCCGGAAGCCAGATCGGTTTGATCAGCAATCGTGTAATAATATAGCCCTATCTTGAACGGGTATTTACCCTCCTGCAGCGTGCCAATGTTAGCGGGTACTGGATCGGCCAGGATTGGGTTCACCCATTTCAGCTTTTTATATTGAGGTGATGGAGAGATTTGTCGGCTGATCAAGCCCAATGCCAGGGGATCATTCTGTACCTGAGCTAAAACCGCGCTATCACTAGGCGAATTGTGCGCTTGCACGTTACTAAGAGCGCCATCGAAAAAAGCCATCAATTCTTCCCAAGCGCCATCCCCCAGAGCCGGTAAATAGATATGGATCGGATCATCGGCTCCGCCTAACTCTTTCCATGAAGTTATGCTACCGGATAAGACACTGCGTAACTGCAAAGAATCAATGGTGGAGACACTATTTTCCGGGTGCACCAGCCAGGTGGCTACCGTTATTCCCAAGAGAAAGGAATATATGTGTTTACGGCTTTGCACGATAGCCAAGGATTCCGGCGGTGCAAGACGGCGGTCGAAATAAGCAGCGTTGGTTCTCCCCTGGATCATGGAATCCACGATCGCGCGGGACTCCAATGGATAAACATTGATATTGGCCTGAGAATATAGCCGATTGAATTGATCGGCGCCGATTTGCACTACCGGGGCAATGGCCGGGGCAGCGAAAGCTACCAGGGAACCGCTGGTCGGTGTGGACTGCCGATGGCGTTCTTTGCGCACACAACCGGTTGTCAGAAGACCAACAGCGGTTAAAATAAGCGCCGTCGCCGCGAATCGTCCGATCCCTCCTGGTTGGACGATCCTAAAGTACCGGGGAAAAAAGCCAGTAGACATCGGTACACTCCCAGCAAGAAGAGAACCAGCCCGATCATGAAGCGCAGGTATCCGGCATTTGGCAAATTTGGGAATAGGTATCCCATCCAGATACTGATGCCGACTGCCACAAAGAGCACCCCTAAGACAAAGTAAACGGGCTTTCTCATTCTTGTGAATTACTTAATTTAACCAATCGCCACAAACAAGTCAAGGGCAGCGGTCGGTTTATTTTATCTTAATATCACAATCCAGCAATCAGGCGAGCCTGATCAAACAGACCCAATGCCATCTGAATTTGATTATCGCCGCGGGCTCGTACCTGGTACCAGTTGTTGCGGTTATTCCAATGGATCTGCGCGAGATAGGCCTTTACGGACAGGGAAATGAAATCCTTATCCCTCTCGAACCCCGTCTTATCGAAGGGTATTTTGCGATTCTCGGCCAATTTCACCAGATCTTGCAGCATTTCTGCCGAGGGTTGGTAGGTGCTCAAGTATTGAGGAAAATCTGAACTTTCAATTGGGTGCGACTCTGCATAGCTATTAGCGAACTCGAAAAACAGATTGGCCATCATGAGTTTATAGCCATAGGCGCTGGAATATGTGGAGGCGATCTTCACGTCCGGCATGATAGCGCCGCCGCCATAAACGAGGCGTCCTTTTTCGGTTTTATAAACCTCGCGAGCGGTAGTATCTTCCAAGGTTGATTCTTCGGTAGCTTGAGTCGAATCTTCAGTTTCGAAGGCCTTGGCGTAGTAATCTCCCATTTCGCCTTCTTTATAAGGGCGCTGGATCAAGCGACCGCTGGGCGTATAATAGCGGTCGGTGGTAATGCGCACCACCGATCCATCACCCAATTCATACTGCTGCTGCACCAATCCTTTACCGAAAGTTCTGGCTCCCACCACCAGGCCGCGATCTAAATCCTGCATCGCGCCGGACACGATTTCTGAAGCCGAAGCGCTGCCACCATTAACCAAAACGATGATCGGCAGCGTCTGGTAAGGAGCCTGTGCGGCGGAATAGTAAGATTTCTCAGAATCGGCTAACCGACCGCGCGTGAATACCAATCGCCTCTCGCCGCCAACGAATTCACTCAAGACTTTGATGGCTTGCTGCAGGTATCCGCCGGAGTTGTTGCGCAAATCGAGCATCAATTGCGTCATACCTTGTTCGGTCAAGCTAACCAGGGCGGCATGAAGCTCGTCACTCGTATTCGCGGTAAACTGATTCACCAGAACATACCCGGTCTTTTGATCCAGCATGAAGGCGGTTTCGATGCTGTGGATGGGAATGGTATCCCTGGTGATCGTATAATCCAAAGTTTCGGTAAGTCCCGGACGTTGCACGGTGATTTTTACCTTCGTGCCTTTTGGCCCGCGCAGTTTTGCCGGCACCTCTTCGTTGCTGATTCCAAAGGTGGCAACGCCGTCAATCTTGATGATGCGGTCGCCGGCGCGCAGTCCCAACCGGTCTGAGGGCGTCCCTGGAATCGCGCTGATGACTGTCAAGATTTTATCTTGAATGGCGTAGGAAATGCCGATGCCCTCAAATTCGCCCTTGAATTGTTCCGCGATCTTCTTCTGCTCTTCTGCGCTAATAAATACCGAGTGGGGATCAAGTTTTTCCAACATGCCTTCGATAGCGCCATCTACCAACCGATTCATGTCGGGATCTTCCACGTACTTGTCGCGCACTAACTGCATGACATAGGCAAACCGATTGACCTGATCATAAATGCTGCGGCCTGCCGCCCAAAGCGTTTCAGTATATTTCATGCCGCCGATAAAGGCCAATACCACTACCAGCGATCCCATGATAAACATCTTTTTCTTCACGACGTCACCTGTTCTTTCACGCGATTATCGAATACCCAGCGCAAGACCTGTATATCCTCATCCGCCAATGACCGGCCTCGACGAGCCACGACCGCACGCGCAATCTCCAATGTCTTGTTAAAGGGATAAGGCGACAGTTTTTCCGCGCCCCCCCAATGAAATGATGGAATATTGCGTGGGGGAAATCCCGGTTCGATCAAGTTGCAGGCCACTCCTACTACAGTTCCAGTATTAAAGACTGATCCTATGGCGCTTTTTGAATGGTCGCCCATCATAAGCCCAACGAATAGACGGCCGGTATCTACCAGTTCGCGACCTACCTGTACTTTGATGTTGCTGTAATTATTCTTCAAATTAGAGGTTTCTGTTCCGGATCCCAGGTTGCACCAGGATCCCAGAAAGGAATTCCCCAGAAAACCGCCGTGTTGTTTATTGGTGAAACCCTGAATGATGGTATCCACAACCTCTCCGCCCACCCGGGTCTCTTCTCCGAAGCAGCAATGACTGACATGCGCATGCGGTTTAATCCGTGATTTTGCCCCCAAATATGTGGGGCCTTCAATCAATGCGTGTGTGCCTATCTGCACCTTGGCATCCAAGACTACCGGCCCGGCAGAGGCGTCAATCACGGCATAGGGGCCGATTTGACAACCTGCAGCGATACAGATATCCTGTTCACCCACCAGCACCACCGAGGGGTGCATTTCACCACAATTTTGTCCTAACTTTCTTAAAGAGCGAGCCTCTTTTATGACTTGGGCGCTGGCCGCATCTACCAGTTCCCAAAGATAACGATAGACCCGCCCATATTCCGAGGTAATTTCAATCTTCTCAAACCCATCAAGAGGCAATTCCGTTCCAGCGACCCATCGTTCCGGGCGCTGACCTCTAAAAGCGACGGGACGCCCTTCCTGCACCCAGACTGTGCCTACAGGTAAATCCAAAACCTCGGCAAAGCGTTCGCCCGGGATTACTGAACCGTTGATCCACAAGTTATCATTAGAGCTGATTCCATCAGCCGTCCATCCTTTGAGGCATGCTGAAAGATAAGCTCTTATAAAATAAGAGTATCCGAGACCGGGTAGGTATTCCTGTATTTTCCTCTCCAAGCTCAGAATTCCACATTGTAAACTCCAAACTGGTCGGGTCAGAGTTAGCGGCTCCAAGGTCAGGGCTGCGGAATCCTCGAAGAATTTGATAGAAGTCAGTTTTTTCATTATTAATCCTTAAATAATCGTGAGTGCAGTCAGTATAAAATGATCTGGATAAAAACTCACGCAAAAAACTTCGCCAACCGGCTCATTTCCTGATAGATGGCGCGTTCCGGGCAGAACTCATCGCAGCAACCACATTTGATGCAAGCATGATAATCAATCTGCGGGATGCCCTTCTTGAACCACATAGCATCCTCGGGACAGTTTTGAACGCAACGGGCACACGAGGTGCAGAGAGCCGGATCAGCCTTGGGACGCACCCAAATGAGCTTTTTCAGGCTCCTCAGGAGAAATGGCGGGATGCGATCCAGCCGATGCACGTCCGGCATCTTGAAATCGGTCACCGCCAGCTCTAACGGGTCTTCGCCCAGCACCGGTAATCCGTTATGGTTGAAATCCCATAGGCCGACCTGTTCCGCCGCTTGGAAAACCGGCAAACGAGTCTCTTCCATTCCCACCAGTTTTGCCGCTAAGCTATCCAAAGCCAGCGCATCCTGGGAAAACAACAAGGCTCCCAGAGGTCGCGGATGCCCCGATGACGGCCCGTTACCCTCCATCGCAATGATAGCATCCATGATGGTCAACGCCGGAATGACTTGCTGGTAAATGGCGATCAGGAACTGGGCAAAATGCAGTGGCTGTGGCGCACGAGCGTGAATCTCTCCCTTACGAAAACCGGGAACAGTGCCGAACATGTTTTTCACGGCGCCGGTCAGACGGGTAAGCTGATGGGTCTTCAGCTTAGGCAGATTGATGATGACGTCGGCTTCTAAGGCGATGCGAGAAATGCCGACAAATCCTTCCGGCATAGGGAAGCTGACTATGCCCGCATCCTCGAAAGAAACTGGCTTTATTCCCAGGCGAGCCGCAGCTCCAGTCATACCGGTTTTGTCCCAGTATTTGGGTAGATCCCGTGCCTGGCCGCCGGGACTATCGCCTAAGATGATTTTTCCCCGACAATCCAGCACCATCTCACCTACTGCGGAGATAATCTCAGGGTGGGTAGTGATCGCTCGTTCAGGTTCTTTGGCTGTCAATAAGTTGGGTTTGAGTAGAACGGTGTCGCCGGGCCGGATGGTCTGTTCGAGCGAACCTAACAGATCAATACCACGGCGCAGAGCCTGCCTGACTTCCAGCGGGTTATAGCTGGAGCAACGCACGAGGGCAGTATTGCGTGTGGCAATTTGCGGAAAAGGATCAGCCAGACTTAAAGAATTTGTCCTGTTCATTGCTTAAGAATGAATAATTTCCCAGGTAACTGCTCCACCCAACCTTTCATTTCCAAACCCAGCAGATCGGCCAACACCGAGGCAACCGGTCGGTTCAGTTCCCGCACCAGACTGTCAATGTGCAAAGGGTCTGAGGACAACTTCCCGACTACGTCTGATTCCGAAGGATTCAGGGGCGGTAACGGGATGTTCGCCGGCTTTTTCTCCGATCCTGGACCCACGCCCAGTTCACGCAGGATATCCTGTGCGCTTTCCACCAGGATCGCTCCTTGTCGGATTAAGCGATGAGGTCCCTGCGAGCGGCGATCTTCCACATGGCCTGGCAGAGCGAAAACGTCGCGATTCTGTTCCAAGGCATATCGCGCCGTAATCAAAGCGCCGGAAGTTTCCGCACCTTGCACCACCAATACCCCCAATGACAACCCGCTGATTATCCGGTTGCGGCGAGGGAACAATCCCGGATCGGGCTGTGTGCCGGGTAAAAATTCCGAAATTAGCGCTCCCGACTCGATAATCTTCTCGGCCAGGGATTTGTTTTCCGAAGGGTAGATGATATCCACTCCGCAACCAAAAACAGCATAAGTACGGCCTTTACCCTGCAGGGCGCCTTCATGACCGGAGCTGTCTATACCGCGAGCCATCCCGCTGGCTACAGCTACACCGGCGGTTGCCAAATCAGCCGCGATAACGTGGGATTGTTTGATGCCATAAAGGCTTGGGTTGCGAGTTCCCACGATGGCCACGCAGGCTTCTTCCGAATGGGGTAATTCCCCGCGTACGAAGAGCAATGCCGGAGGATCATGTATTTCTTTAAGTCTCTTAGGATATTCATCGTCCCAAATGCTGATTAATCGGCCATCGCATTGATTGAGAACATCCCACAATTTCAAGCCTTCGCCGTTCTCGCCGGCTTTGCGGATGGCGGCGGCTGTAACGGAGTCCACACCCGGCACTTCTTTCAATGATCGCTCACTCGCAATCAAAGCTTCAGCCGGTGATCCGAAAGCTCCTAATAAGGCTCGAAACCGCGCTGAACCGACTCCGGTAGCGTTGAAAAGTGTCAGCGTCGCCGCAGGATCTTCATGCACCACTTTACCGGGATCGCGTTTTTCCGGGAACAGTGTGGGGAGTTCTGACCTCATTCAGCCTCCCGAAGAAGGGTCCAGAGTCGGTATATTAGTTCCTGTAATCCTTCGCCGTTGACGGAGGAAATACGCAGATCATATCGGAACGTTGAAACTTCGTCAGGGGTTATGAGGTCTCCTTTTGAAGCCACGACCAATCTGGGGCGTGTCAACACGGATGGATCGTATTCACGCAGTTCGGTTTCCAGAGTCTCCACGTCACGCTCCGGGTCTGATGAAGTGATATCTATCAGAATCACCAGCACTCTCGTCCGTTCGATGTGTTTCAGGAAGCGCAAACCCAATCCCTTCCCGGCATGGGCGCCTTCGATCAATCCCGGCAGATCGGCCATGACAAAGCTTTTGTGCTCACCCGCTGAAACGATACCCAGGTGTGGTTCCAGCGTGGTGAAAGGGTAATCGGCGATCTTGGGACGGGCATTGGATAACCGCGACAGCAGCGTGGATTTTCCGGCATTTGGCAACCCGACTAAACCGACGTCGGCCAACAATTTCAACTCCAAATTCAAAGTATCTTCTTCGCCCACTTCGCCGGGCTGGTAGCGGCGAGGCGCGCGATTGGTCGGAGTGGCGAAATGCGCATTACCGCGTCCTCCTCGGCCTCCTTTAGCCGCCAACCAAATCTGACCTTCCTCTACCAGATCCGCTAAAACTTCACCACTAATGTCCTTAACCGTGGTGCCCGGAGGCACCGGAATGTATAGGTCGTCGCCGCTCTTGCCGGTTTTCAACGCGCCCGATCCGGGTTTGCCCTTCTGTGCCTTGAAGTGCTTCTTGTAGCGGAATTCAAGCAGCGTGTTCAATGACCAATCCACCTGGAAGTAGACGTCGCCGCCCTTGCCACCGTCCCCGCCGTCGGGACCACCCTTGGGGACAAACTTTTCCCGCCGGAAACTTAAAATCCCGGACCCGCCATCCCCGGCTTTGATGAAAATTTTGGCTTGATCTATTAACATGAGAAGTTAGACGTCACTTATCAGAAGATTTAGGAAAAAGAGTATCTGACAAATATACAATAAAATGGGTCGATTTGCAATGGGTTTAAGCTGAAATGGCTGTTGCGGTCCAATAATGGATTTTAACAACTGCAAACAATATAACACCCTCCAGGAAAAGAATCAAGCGCAATCTCTTGCACAAGTCCAAAATTCTTTCCGTCCACTTCAGTGGACTGAAGCTACATAGCCCGGGAATTTATTCCCGGATGGACTTCAGTCCTGTGTGAATTCACCCGATTAAGAATCAGAACCCCACTTTTGGAGAACCATGCCCAAAGCGCGCATCTTGATTGTGGATGACGAAGCGGACATCTGCGCACTGCTGGCCGAGTCGTTGTCTGACCCGCAACGAGAGGTGCAGTGGACCACCAATCCCCTCCAGGCCTTGGAACAGGTAAAGTCCGACCCACCTGAGCTCGTGCTTCTGGATATTAAGATGCCGGAAATCTCTGGACTGGATCTGTTGCCTCAGCTTAAGAAGGCCTCGCCGGAAAGTGCCGTGCTGATCATGAGCGCCTTCGGCAATATTCCCATCGCCGTGGAAGCCATGAAGCGCGGCGCAGACGATTATTTGGAGAAACCCTTTCGTCATATTGATGAAGTGCGCTTGACGGCAACCCGACTGCTTAATGCCGCACACACACGATCGGAAAACCGTTCCTTGCGCCGCCAACTGGAGGAGAAATTCCAATTGGGTGGATTGATCAGCGCCAGCCCCAAAATGCAACAAGTTTTCGACCTTGCCCGAAAGGTTGCGCCGCTCACGACCACAATTCTGATCACCGGCGAAACGGGTACGGGTAAAGAACTAATCGCCCGCACATTGCACCAGAATAGCCATCGGTCCACCGGACCGTTCGTCTGCGTCAATTGCGGCGGCCTGCCGGAAGGATTGCTGGAATCTCTGCTTTTCGGTCACGAGCGGGGGTCTTTCACCGGCGCGGTGCGTCAAGCGCGAGGTTTTTTTGAAGAGGCTGAGGGTGGCATGCTGTTCCTGGATGAAGTAGGTGAAATGCCACTGACATTGCAGGTCAAATTGCTGCGGGTGTTGCAAGAGCGGGTCATACAGCGCTTGGGGGGATCGCGTGAGGTACCTATTGATGTGCGCTTAACTGCCGCTACTAACAAGGATCTGAGAGCAGCAGTGGCAAATGGTGCCTTCCGGCAAGACCTTTTCTATCGCCTGAACGTCATTACCATCCATCTGCCGCCGTTACGAGAACGACGCGAAGACATTTATCTTCTGGCGCGTCACTTTGTTGATAAATATGCCACCGCGTTCAAGCGAGGCCCGCGAGAGTTATCCCGCGAAGTGGTAAGCTACTTGCATGATCGTGAATGGCCTGGAAACGTGCGCCAGTTGGAAAATACGATCGAACGCGCGGTGGCGCTCAGCGAATGCGAGATAATCAACGCAGAGGCTTTCACTGATAGCCTGCAAACGGCTGCTGACGATGCCTTCAGTCGCATGTTGCAACAACCGATGCGCCAAGCCTGTCGCCTGTTTGAGAGTCATTATCTGAAAGAAATATTGCGGAGACGAGGTGGGAATGTCACTCAGGCTGCTCGCAGCGCTGGATTACCTCGACAGAATTTTCATCGTAAAATGAAACAATTGGGTATCAGAAGCAGAGTGGCCAATGACAAATGACAGACTACAAACTACGGTCTGTAACCACTGTCGCGGATATGAGACACTATCACGGATTTATGACAAGCATGGATGTGATTAATAAATCGTTACTTGTAATATTAATAGTTGCTCCTTGTCACAATTCATACACCAAAACAGCATAAATGAAGTTACTGTGAATTCAAATTGGATAATATTGATGAATTCACTGACTCTTAATATATTATATTCAATTAGTTAATTAATTGGCACGGCGATTGTAGTATTGTCATCCGAAAATGAAAACAGAGCAAATCAGGTAAGAATCAAGGGAGGATCAAATGGGTCAACAACAACTTCTACTCATCGTGCTGTCCGTGATCATCGTTGGAATCGCGGTCGTGGTCGGCATCAACATGTTCAACGATCAGGCCGCCAGCTCCAACTTGGACGCGGTCACCGCCGATCTGATGAACTTGGCTTCCAGAGCACAACAGCATTATCGTCGCCCGACGGCTATGGGCGGTGGCGGAGGCTCCTTCGCTTTACTGGATGCTAACGCTCAAGGGCTTGAGTACTTGACTACGCAACCCAGCAATGAGAACGGCGTCTATTCAATCAGCACCGCGGGAACCGCCAGCCAGGTCACGGTTCAGGGTATCGGTATCTCGGATGGTGACAAAGATGGAACCAATTGCACGGCCCGGGTGACGGTGTGGGACGACAGCGTCGCGCTCAGTGTCGTGAATCGTTAGCATCGGGTTTATCTTGAGGCGGGTGGCGACACCCGCCTCAAGATCACATCATTCGCTCGGCTTTGTAGAGAATCAGCGGAGGCAGGCCGATTTCAAGCCTGTCTTTTGTGCATCATTATAACGATAGGAAGTAGCCGATGGCAGAATTCCGTTACCAGGGACTGGCCATATCCGGCAGGATGATGCAAGGCATTATTACTGCTCGGAGCAAGCGCGAGGCTAAAAAACGCGCCGAGGAGATTGCTCGGCAGCGGCGTTTTCGTTTACAGTCGCTGGATCGCAAGGCAACCTACGCCTACAAAGTGCGTAAAGGCAAGGAAAACGCCATCGCGGGTCAACAAAAGGCATTCACCGCCGATGAAGTGCGCCGCGCGTTGGAAAAGATGGGGTATACCGTTCTTTCGTTGCAGAAGCGGTTATTTGACATCAAAGTGAAACCGCCGGCCAAGGACGTCGTCATGTTTATTAGACTCTCGGCAGACCTATTGCGGGAAAAGCTGCCGTATGACGAGATTCTGAATTTACTCGGCAACGATGTGGACAACAAAACACTACGCCAAGCGATCAGAGAGATCAGTCAAGATCTGAAAGACGGAAAAGACGGCGCTGAAGTTTTCGGCAAGCAGGCAGACACTCTTGGTAAATTTCCCGCGCATCTTTTGGGAGTGGCCTCCAAATCTGGTAATATGGTGGAAATTTACGAGTCCACGGCCAAATTCCTGGAGCGTAACGAGGAATTCAAGAAAAACTTGAAGAGCGCTCTGATCATGCCGTCTATTGTCATCCTCGCGTTAGCCGGAGCAGTGTTGTTCTATGTAGCTTATATCTTTCCGCAGACCGCCCAAATGTTTTTAAAATTCGGCGTCACCCTCCCCCCTATGACTGCCGCAACCTTGAAAATGTCGGATTTTATCCAATCCAATGCTCTGTACATTCTGGGAGTCCTGGCGGTCGTCGGGATAGTTGCCGGTCGGTTTCTATTGTCACAGAGAGGACGCTTTTTGTTGTCAAAATATATGATAAAATTCCCGGTAGTTGGACCGCTCATGCATAAAACCTCCATCGAGATCTGGTGCCGAGTATTTCATTCCCTATACTCAGGATCAGGTGAAAACGTGGAGGCCATTCGTACGGCTGCAGAAGCCTGCCGCAGCCCCTATATGGAAAAGCAGATCAAGGAAATAGCGCTACCCATGATGCTGAAGGAAGGCCAGGGACTGGTAGAAGCTTTGGAGAAAACGGGTGTCTTTACCCGCAACGCTCTTTCGCGCTTGCGATCCGGTGCTGAAACCGGTACGATCCGCGAGACGGCCTTGCAGGTGGCCAACTATTATGAAAAGGAAACCACCCATAAATTGCGCAACGTCATTGATATGATCCAGGTGGCTATCGCCATGGTGATCATGATTGTGATGACCGCCATTACTGTAGTCAGTTCTGAAACAGCGGTGATTCGTCCCAAACTCCCAGGTGAACAATAACCTATGCTCGTACGCGAGGAAACCCGCAAATTAACCCGCAGCGGCGAATTGCTGGTGCAACGGGGGGTGATCGAAGCCGAACTACTTGAGAAGGCGTTGATCATCCAATCCGCCGAGCCAGGATCCAGGCGCCGCAAGCTGGGTGAGATCCTGGTTGTGGACCTGGGCTGCGACCGGCATGAGATTTACCGCGAGCTGGCGCGGGTTTATGCCTTTTCGGAAGTGGATCTGGAGAAGGAAAATCTCACTGCACAGCGCATTGAATTCATCAAAAGTTTGTATGAATCTCTGGACAAAGAGGACCGCGACGAATTATTAAGCAATAACCTTCTGCCCTTGCGCGTGGATGAACGGCGTCCCGATACCATTCAAGTATTGACGGATGACCCCACTGATCGTGATCTGTTAAATATCGCTAAAAAACTGCGTTATCGCCATGTCGAATTAGCCTATTGTCGTCGTGAGTCCCTACGCAAATGGATCGAAAAGATCTACCCCACGACGAATGAATTTCTCCAGATCATCGAAGAGGCTTCCAATAAGATCGAAACGGTTGGGGAGGCCGATGAAGATGAGAAGATAGATGAAGAAAAATTAGACCAAGAAATTAATCAATCTCTTTTGACTAATCTGATTGAGGGATGCCTGGTGGAGGCAGTTAGACGCGGATGTTCGGATATCCATATTATTCCCGGCGAAGGCAACCGCACCGATTTTCATTTCCGTGTTGATGGCAAATTGCAATTGTGGCACACGCAAGAATTCATTAAACCGGAAGCCATTGCGGCTGTCGTAAAAGATCGTTCCCGCAATGTGGATCGTTTCGAGCGCGAGACGGCTCAGGACGGCTTCATCCAGCGTAATGTGGACAGCCATCTTATTCGCTATCGCGTTTCTATCCTGCCGATTGTCGCCGCGGAGTACAAGCGCAAGCTGGAATCCATTGTCATTCGAGTGTTGGATGATCGCAAGGTCATTACCGACTTGACCAAACTGGGTCTGCAAGCCCAAGCCAAATCGGATTTCGAGAAAGCTGTGCGAAAACCTCAGGGCATGGTGATCCTAACCGGTCCGACGGGTTCAGGAAAATCCACTACTCTAATGGCTGCGCTGCATCAAGTGCTGACCCCGCAGGTCAATGTGTTGACGGTGGAAGACCCGGTGGAATACATGATTCGTGGAGCCAGGCAGATAAAAATTGGAACGCACCTGGATTTCGAGGGCGCCATCCGCTCTATATTACGCCACGATCCGGACATCGTGATGGTAGGCGAGATGCGCGATAAACAGACCGCCGAGATAGCCATCAAATTGGCCAACACCGGACACCTTACCTTCAGCACTCTTCATACCAACGACGCCCCATCTGCCGTTTCCCGTCTCTTCAAGATGGGTGTTGAGCCGTTTCTGATCGCGTACGCTATCAACATCGTTGTGGCTCAGCGTCTGGTCAGAGCATTATGTGCGAAGTGTAAACAGGTTGACCCAGAAATGGATCCGGAAGTGCCCCGCACCCTGGGTTTCACTGACGAGGAAATTAGAAACACGACATTTTATCAGGCAGTAGGTTGCGATCATTGTAATCGCGGCTATAAGGGTCGGGGCGCCATCCACGAGGCGCTTCTTTTCACTAAAGAGATCCGTCGTCTCATCCTGGAATCGGGAGATAAGGTAAACGAGGATGCCGTGCGCAATGAAGCGGTAAAAAATCACATGTTAACCTTACGGGCCTCGGGTCGCGAGAGAATCAAAGAGGGGATGACCACCTGCGAAGAGATCGCATTTGCCACTGCAGAAGACTAAGGAGAACCTACCATGGTCAACACAGGTCAAATGCTGCTGGTGTTGGGCGCGCTGATGCTCTTCACCCTGATGCTGCCGTCGTTAAATGGCACCATTCTTTATAACGATAGCGCCTTGATCTCAGCTCAAGCCCAGGTAAATGCCATCGCCTTGGCTCAACGATACTTGGCGGAAGCTGGAACCAAAGTCTTTGATGAGGCCTGTGTTAGCGGAAATCCTACTCAACCGTCTCAAATGACTGCGGCAGCTTTCCTGGGGCGAGGATTTGGCGAAAATTATCCCGATTTCGATGATCTGGATGATTACGATGATCTGAATATCGTTGATAACACCACCCTACCAAGTGTTAGTTTTACAGTCACGGGGGAAGTGACTTACATGAATCCCACTAATCCTACGGTGGTCAGCAGTACGCAGACTTACTTAAAACGCTTACGCATTTCGGTCACCGGGCCTTACCTCGTTGATCCAGGATCGCAGGCCCCTATACCGATAACCGTTGAACAATTATTTGCATATTTCTAATAACAACCAAGTGCTTTTTGAGGCAAAAAGGCATGAGAGAAAAAATCCTGATCGTTGACGATGACGTCGAAACTCTATCTTTCTGCCGGGATGCTCTGGCAGAGGAGGAATACGAAGTCGCCACCGCGCCCAGCGGCGAAGAAGCTCTTACTCTAACCGAAGAGACCGAGTTCGACGTCGTGCTGTCTGACATTCGCATGCCGGGATTGGATGGCATCGAACTTTTTGAGGCAGTGAAAAAACGTCATCCCGACCAGATCATGGTGATGTTTTCCGGCTTTGGCGACATTGACGTAGCCATGGAAGCCATGCGTGTGGGAGCTTTCGATTCACTCTCCAAACCGCTGATCGTGGATGAGTTGAAACTGACGATCACTCGGGCCTTACGGCAGAATCGCCTGCAGCACGAAAACGAACAGTTGAAGCAGGTTTTGCAGGATTCCAATATCGCCATGGCCTCACTCCCGCGAGTGATCCCGATATTGCAGAATTTTGCACTCGAGACCTTTCGGGAATTTATCGAGCTGGGTCGGGTTATGAATTATAGTTCCAACGAAATCATTCTCAAAGAGAATCAGACGGATAGTCATCTTTACATCGTCTTCGAAGGCGAAGTCTCGATTTGGCAGGATGGCGCGGAAATCCAGCGACTCGGTAAAGGTGAATGTTATGGGGAGATGATCTTTTTCCGGCAGAGCATACGAAGTCAATGCCTAGTGGCCGAGCTTCCCGCTCAAGTATTAATCATTAATAAAGAAACCGTCATGAACTATTTCAGCCAGAAGGAAGAGCGACTGTTCAAACTATTCGTGATAAACTCTCTCAACGTTCTTTACAGTAAATACCGCAAGGTGTGTAGTCGCACAAGTCAACTCGAAAGTATGTTGAAAGGGTGAAAAATGGGTTCCATTCTAGATTTAATCGGATCATTCATCATCGGTGGTTTGTTGCTGATGATGATTCTGTCCGTGAATAACAACGCCAGTCAGTTTGCCATTGAGAATGGGCAACAGCTTTCCGCACAGGAAAACCTGGCTGAGCTGGCAGGCGAAATTGATTATTACTTCCGCAAAATTGGCTATCATGTTCCCATCCATAGCGCTTCCATTTTAACTTGCGATTCCATGTCCATCAGTTTTCAGGCTGATGTTGATAACAATGGTTCGGTTGATACGGTAGCATATTCTGTCAGTATTCCCGGTCTCATGCGAGGCACGATCAATCCCAATGATCGCAAACTGATAAGACAAATAGGATCTTCCCCAGTTACCAATTCACTGGGATTGACCGATTTTAAATTGAGATATTTCGATAATACCGGCAACCCGACTTTGACAACCACCGCGATCAAATCCATTGAAATTTCGTTGCGTGTAGAAAGCCCTTTTCCCATAGATGAGAATTACGCTCAATGCACTTGGAAAACCAGATTATACCCAATCAATCTGCAATGAAGTAAGTTGAGGAGGATTCATGGGACGATATGCTATCATCATGGTTGTAGGATTCAGCGTGATCGTGGGCGCGATGAAATTGAATATGAATCGCTATGGCCAACTAGCTCAGGAGCAGCCTGCCGATAATCAAAGTGCAGTCTCCGCCCGAGCTATCGCCGCCAGCGCCGGACAACTGTGCCTGTATCAACTTAGCCAAAATACAAATTGGCGAACAGGTTATAGCAATCTTGCCTTAGGCGACGGTTCAGTCAACGCCAGTGTAATCGATCGCACGGTTGATCCCAGCCTTCCAGTTGGAACAGTAAGAGTTTCCGCTACGGGAACGGTCAATGGCAGAGCAGCCACGGTGCAACTGCTGGTGCAAATAACCGGCGCCACCTGGCCTTCTGCTGTGGATGCGGGTATCACCGCCCAATGCAATATTCAAACGAACGGTAACATGCTCGTTGACGGCCGCGATCATGATTGGAATGGAAATGTCATCTCCAATAATGGCATGAAGGCCTTATCCACTACCAGCACATTCTCACGCAAGGGTAATTCCATGGTGGCGGGAACTGCCGCCGGCGCGGACGTGGCCCCGACGAAATGTGGGTATGGTTCAATCGTGGCCGAGAACAAGGTTTGGCCTGATGGATATCCCTTCACACCGGATAGGGTCATGGGTGGTGCATCTAATGGATTTTCTGAAGGAACCCTAAAAAGCATCGCTCAAAGCGGGGTCAACGGTAGCCAATACGCGACCAATCCTTCCACCCTGACCTATCCATTACGTGGTGTCACTTATGTGGAATTGCCGTCCGGCTCAACTTGGCTTCCAGTTGATTTTGGCGCCGACTCCCGCGGCGTTCTGGTCGTACATAACACGGCGACCAATGCTGTGATGAAAAACCTGAATTCCGGCACATTTCGAGGATTGATCATTGCCGATGACATGATACACATCCACTCGCAAATCATCGGAGCAGTATTTTTACTCACCACCGGCCCTTCGGCAGGCAACTGCATCGGCAACGGAAATGGATCGCTACTCTTTTGTCGCGATGCAGTAAGCCAAGGCGTTCAAGGTGTAGGAGGATCTTCAGCCAGTGTAGCTGTTATTGATTATTGGGAATGATATATTAATTTCGGGAGATGATCAACGGAGGCGGCGCATCACTTCATAACCAAAGGAGGTTACCATGGGCCGCCAAGTGCTCATACTGGTCGCCGGTTTCGCCATTCTGGCCGGTTTGATGAAACTCAGCCTGGAAAGCAGCCAAAGGCGAATCAGCAGCTTATCGGACGATAAATACTGCTCTGCGACTTCGCGTAACGCCGCACACAGCGGGGCGCAATTAGCTCTGCGCAACATGCGGCAAAATCTGACCTGGCGTTCGGGCTATTCAAATCTTTCGGTATCTGGTGCGTCCGTAGACGTCACAGTTTTAGACGCCTCTGACGATTCCACCCTGGGTGTGGATTCTGTCAGAATCATTTCACAGGCGAGTCTAATGAACGAAGACGCCTCACTGTCAATGTTGGTCGTATTGAATCATCCGGAATTTCCTCCTAACGTCAAATCCGGTATCACGGCTCGTGCCAATATTGGCACACTGGGTAACATGCTGGTTGATGGCCGAGATCACGACGCCAATGGTGTTTTGCTTTCCGACCAGGGACTCAAAGCCATTACGACTACGGAGACTTATGTTTGTGGTGGATCAACCGCATTGTGTGGCACTACGGATAGCGGAACGGATTATGGACCTGTCCGGAGCGGGTATAGTTCCATCGTGGACGAACATTATTCCTGGCCTGGGTCGTATCCCAGTACTCCTGAAGGGGTTTTGGGGGGCACCGGAGTAGGATTGGGCGCCAATGCCTTAAAACTGGCCGCTCAAAGTGGCATAGGCGGTGGTCAATACGTCACTGACCCCGCGAATCTGCACTATCCATTGAACGGTGTCACATACGTGGAGCTACCCAATAATGGTACTTGGTCTCCGGTGGATTTTGGGGAGAACGGTCAAGGAATTCTGATTGTGCATAACTCTTATGGAAACGCCTTGATGAGCAATCTGAACGGCGGCACATTCCGCGGAATGATCATCAGTGATGATGTGGTACATATTCACAGTCTCATCATCGGCGGACTGTTTCTTCTGACGGATAATCCGCGGGAAGGCAACTGCATCGGTAATGGATCCGGCACACTGCTGTTGTCGCGTTCCACGATTATTCAGGCCTTAGAAAGCGCTCAAATCGGCATGGGATCCATAACGGTGGCAGATTGCTGGGAATAAGCTTAAAATTAGATCAAGATTTGATCTGTTCATGCCGATGAAAGAAATAAGGCGGGAATAGTACGCTTGGACGTTTCAAAATAGGCGCGGCTTCCGCCCGAAGACCGGATGCAGTCTCAATTCCCTGACTTATGAAAAGACATAGTCACGTATGCTGAGACAGCGTGGGTCCGTTCTGCCCCGACCCCCACGGACTCCACCGGTCTTCGGGTTAACACTTTCGGGTCCATATAAAATCAGAGACGACCGATGAAGAAAATCGCCATTTTACTGATGCTGCTGGGAATCCTGCTCAGCGTTATGGGTTGTGAGGAGAAAGCCACTGATCTGGGCGCGGGGCAAGATTGGGCGCATGTCACGGGCACGGTGAAGTATTCTGAAGACCTCCAACCTGTGGCTATGGCCTTCGTGCGCACCCTGAATCACTTGGAGACGGCCCTAACCGACTCGAACGGGGTGTATGATCTGGCGATGGCGATGCCAAAAGGAACCCAGGAATCGGTGACCATCGAGATCTTCAAAGAGGGCTTTCTGACTGCCAACCTACCGGCCATGATTGGTGCTGGCGTAGTCACCCCCATGCCGGTGGTCACCCTGGAGCGCTATCTGGATTCGACCATTACGGATACTACCGGCTCCGGTGAAGCGGACGTGGTTGTCCTAATGTCCATGGAACCTGATACCCTCAGCGTGATCGGCGCTGGTGGCCCCACTTCCACACTGATCGTCTGCGAAGTTCGCGATGCGCTGGGAAACCCCGTGGATTCCCTTCATACCGCTCAAGTGAACTTCACTTTGCAGATCGAGCCGGGCGGTGGGTGCCATATTTATCCTTCCAGTGTGGTGACGGATCAGAACGGCCGGGTGTCAACGGTTTTTTATTCCGGAACGATGGCCGGTGTCGTGATTTTGAAAGCGGATCTGGCCGATAACTCCCAAGGAATCGTTCTACCCAACATTGTCATTTACCAGACCGGAGCGCCGTCTTCCATCGCTCTGGTCGGCCTTCAATACGATTCTATTGCCGTACACGGAACCGGCAGCAACGAGACTTCCACGATGACATTTGAAGTGCGCGATGCGGGCGGCTCACCCATCAGTTTCAGCCAGCCTGTCACCGTCCATTTTGATATAATTGGTGGCCCGGAAGGTGGTGAATACCTCTTCCCCGATTCCGGACAAACCAACGCCCAGGGACAGGTAACCACGACCTTGAACAGTGGTACTGTTGCCGGAGCGGTTCAAGTTCAGGCACGTTTGGCCGGATCGCCTGTCATCGCCTGCACTCCCGTATCCGTGGTCATCCATTCCGGACTACCGGATCCGATTCATTTCGCGGTTGTTCCCAGGTGGATGAATTTCCCCGGCTTCAATTATTATGGGGTAGTGGATAGCATGACCGCCATGGTAGGTGATATTTACGGAAACCCCGTCCCCATGGGCACGGCCGTATATTTCACGAGTAATGCTGGTATCATTGAAGGCTCGGCCAGTACCGACGCGAGCGGTTTCGCCTCAGTGCGGCTTTTCTCCGGACCGCCTTCGCCCTTACCAACTTTTCCCTTTGGGACCGTCTTTGCGCAGACGATCGGTCAGGGCGGCCAAATACTGACTGACTGCACATTGGTTCTGTTCTCGGGTGTTACTCAGATCTATAATGTCAATCCCGATAATTTCAACCTCTTTAATGGGCAATCGGAAATGTTTAATTTCACCGTTTCAGACCAGAACGGCTATCCTCTCGTTTATGGATCGCAAATCTCGGTCACGGCCACGTCCGGGGCCTTGATGGGCGACGTTAACGTGCTTATGCCGGATACATGGTTAACCGGACCGGGATTAACAGAATTCTCCTTTGTCTTGTACGATGCAGACCTCGTAGATACAACCATAGTTATGGCGGCAGTATCCATTAATGTGAACAGTCCCAACGGCAACTTGTCGCGCCTGATCACTGGAACAATGCGTTAAATCATTATTTCAGCTATAGACATGCCGGATCTACAGATTCCAGAACTGAGTATCACCGAAGCGCAAGATTCGCTGGCCGATTTCGAACGGATCTTTCTGCTCATCGAAAGCCGTTTGCATAAACATCTCGTCGGCGTGGAACGGATGGAGGAGATTGCCTCTCTTTTGGACGAGTTGGAGGAAAGAGATCGCGATGCTTTGCGTAGTCATTTGAATACCTTTTTACAGCGCATGATCGAAGTCAACGCCTCGGATATTGATTTGGGAGGGCAGGGATCGCTGGGGCAGGTGTGGTTCCGAATATACAACGACAAACGGCCTGCCTTAGAGTTAGGGGCGTATTCACTCGATCAGTTCAATATCTTGACCCTCAATATCCTGACCCACCGGCAGCAGCAATTTTTACTGGAACGGCGCAATTTGGATTTTTCTTACGCCGTCGAGCACCAGGGATTCAGCGTACGCTTCCGCGGCGATCTGTATTTCGATCTTGATCACCTGGCGCTGAACATGCGCCGCATCAACAACCGGATCTACCCGTTCAAAGAGCTGGGATTTCATCCTCTGGTGGCTAAATCACTGTCCCTGCAACACGAGAAACAGGGACTGATTCTGGTCACCGGCATCACCGGATCCGGTAAATCAACGACTCTCGACAGCATCATTGACGCCAACAACCGGTCGGTAGATGCTCACGTGGTCATCATTGCCAGTCCGGTGGAATGCGTGCATCTGTCCGCCCGCTGTCTGGTACGTCACCGCGAAGTTGGCAGGGACGTCATGAGCTTCAAGGAAGGCGCCATCCAAGCTCTGCGTCAAGATCCCGACATTATCATGATCGGAGAAATGCGCGACGCCGAAACGATCGCTACCGCCATGGAAATCACAGATACGGGGCACAAAGTCTTTTCGACCTTGCACACCGGCTCAGCCGTGGAAACCATTGACCGCATCGTGGCGGAGTGTCCGCCGGCCGAGCAAGAACGCATTCGCAATCGTCTGGCGGATGTGCTGAAAGTGATTATCTCCCAGAAGTTGGTTCCGTCCTTAGATCGCAAACGCGTGCTGGCTAAAGAGGTGCTGGTAGTAAATTCCTCGGTGAAAGCTGCCATTAAGAATAACAACACCGGTGAGATCTACCAAATGGTCAGCGAATCCGGCAAAGAAGGGATGCTAACGCTGGAACAGGATCTTCGGCGACTTTACGCGGCTAAAAGGATTTCGCTCGATGAGGCTATGAATTTCGCTAATAACAAACGACGGATGCAGGAACTTCTGGATTATTCACCGTAAGAATTTTCTTTAACGGCAAGGCATTACTCCCGGCATAGACGTCTTTCTCGTGGAAATACAATGAATAGAATAATAGGGAGCTCACATAAACGGATTTTGGGCGTGATGGTAGATGGCCGTGATCTACGCTTAGCCCACATGGGCTGGGAACGCGGTGAAATCGTCATTTACAGCCTGGAATCAGTAACCCTCCAACATCGCTTAGGTAAGATCAGAACGGTGAAAGCGACTGCGCCGGTCAATCTGGAATCCGACAAAGACGTCTTTGGATTGGAGGACCAGATGATGGCCATGGATAGCGAGCAGGAAGATGAATCTGGTGAGGGCGATGTTTCCAGTACCTTGATTAATATTTTCTCTAAATATCCCCTAAAAAATACTCACCTGGCTATTAATGCTCCCGAAGGACAAACCACCTACTATAGTTTTGAAAACGACTTTAAGCTCAAAGGTAAAAAACTTAAAAAGCAGCTTCGAGATGAAATAGGGCCGCTGGCCGGCGGTTCAGTTGAATCCAGTATGCTCGATTGCTTCAAATCCTCTACCGGTGAATTGACGGCTGTGGTGTTTGAAGGTTCCGTACCCTTGATCGAAGAATTGCTGGACATCAAGACCTTCCTGCCCGGCGGCGCTCCTAACTTTACCCTCGTTCAGTCCAATGAGCTGGCCTTGGTCAATTTGGCACGGGTATCTCTGGACCTGGAACAGGGAACTATATCTGCACTCGTTTATATTGGAGCGGACTTTTCCAGAGTCATTATTTTAAGAGGCGACTATCCTTTATCTTTCGTACAAACCATCCGCGAAGGATATGCCAGCCCCCAGGTATGCCAGACCCTGTTCTCTAAAATCTTGCTGGAACAAGAGGAAGCCGGTCTCCCCGAGATTGACAGGATCATCTTGGCGGGCGAAGTGGGATTGACCTATGCCTATGAGTTTTTCAGCCGGCAATTTCCCGATGCCAAAGTGCAATCATTTACTCCGGGACCATTAAATGTCAACTCGTTAAAGCCGGAAGAGATCGCGGTCTTTCCCAATTACGCCGTGCCGGTAGCCTTAGCTTGGCAGGCGTTGGAAACTAGTAAACCCGCTTTTATCCCCTCCGATCTGGTGCCGACAGCCATCAAGGAGCAACAAAAATTATTCAAAATCGCCTGGCATGGCTTTCTCCTGTTGGGTTTCGTGTTCTGCTGTATGGCGCTACTCTCGTATCAGGGCTTGACGCGACGAAATGACATCAAGATGTTACAGGAATCTATCCGTCATAAAAGTGAATCAATTGAATCTCTCCAGCCGGAGTTGACCATTCTGGCACAGATTCAATCACAGATAGGCAATTATCGTGCAAACCTGGATTTCTTGGATTCGCTAATTGTTGATCCGGGTAAATGGAGCAGATTATTTTCCAAACTGTCTCAGAATTTCCACACCGTGAACGATATCTGGATCGAGGACATTAAATCCGATCCCAAGGGATTTACACTGGTGGGAAAGACCCTGTTTCGTGATCGAGTTCCTAAACTGGCGTACGGATTTGAAGGGACAGATTTAAAAAGGGTGACTCGCATCAAATCCGACGAAGGCGGTCTCACCTATGAGTTTGAGTTGACTGCTGAGGTGCCGGCACCTCAGGTTTCCGGCCCTATCGGAGACTATCAAGCCACCGGGGAGCAGACTGACGAATCCGTAAACACGACCAAATTATCGTCTCCATCAGATCTCCAAAGCTTACCCATAGAAGGTTCACAGCAAGCTGACACAGTGGCTAAAGATCAGGGAATTCGATCGCAGTCCAATCCCGACCAGGCGTCGCCATTGGATCCGCTACCACCGCTGGCTTTGCACGCCGATCCTCCGACGCCTCCCGCTCAAGTTGGTGGATCGCCAGCTCAGAATCCTTCTCGTCAAACACACGAAGTAGACGGTGAAGCGATCTCTGCCGGCCAACCACCGCAGCCGGCCTCAGGCAAAGTTGTCTCTGAACAGTACACCTTCTCAACATCTTACAATAAAGGGATTCGTTTTGTCAGATCCGGTGATACCGAGGGCGCAATCAAAGCATTCGAGGAAGTCATCTCCGGAAGTTCTGCCGGTTCTGAGGCCGCCGCTGCTCATTATTGGATCGGCGAATGTCATTTTGCCGCTGGGGAATACGAAACCGCCATTGGAGATTTCAGTACCAGTTTAGCCTTGGCGGATAATCCCAAACGCGAAGCCGGCACTCTGATGCTCGGGCTCGCTCATCTCAAATTGAAACAATACGAACCAGCACGTGCTCAGTTTGAGCGGCTCCTGGAGGAATTCCCCTTAAGCGAATTTGCTCCTACAGCTAAAACGTATCTGAAGAATATCTCCGAACGAGGGAAATGAGGGTAGTGGATCATGCATGCTCTTAGAACCACTATTATACTGGGCGCCTTTTGGCTGCTGGTCATCCTGACTCTTGGCTATTTTGTACATTTCCGTATGAAAGCCCAAGCCGAAACTTTATCGGCGCAGGAGACCAAAGTGCGGGAGGAATTAGTTGTTGATGAAGAGTTGGCTTCGCAACTGCCCGTAGTCCAGGCGGAGATGGATAAGGTGCGTAATCTTTGGGTCTACCGCTCCAAAGCGATTCCGAAAAAGGAGACTTCGCACGAAACGTATGAATACTTGGATAATATTCTTACGAAAAATAAATCCACTCTGAATTTTGACTATATCGCCGCCGAAGTTGGGGACACGGCAGGCGTGAGGTCGGCAAACTATCGGACGATCGGCGAAGCCAAATTCAACGATTTGTATCGCTTTATTTGGTCCATGGAACATCTGCCGCGGTATCTGCGCATCAATTCCTTGCAGATGACCCAATCCTTGAATAAAGATGACGAAGAGAGCGATAATAGCGGAGATTATTGGGTACGCTTCGAATTGCACTTTACGGCCCTTTCAGCAGATCGTCCCGGGTTTGATGAAGTACAATTTACAAGCATGGAAACCGAACCTGTTGGCAGCTATGACCCCTTTCTGCCACCGATTAAACCAGAAATCCACGTTCCGCCCAATACCTTGGGACTGCCTAATGTATTCGAATCTTCACTGCGCGCCATGACTCCCAACCAGATCTACATCCTGGATCAGAAAAGCGAGCTTAAAGTTTTAAACCTGGGTGATGAAGTTTACCTCGGCCGTCTGGTAGATATTCTACCTGATGAAAACCGTGCGGTCTTCCTTCTGGACGAGCTTGAGCCTCCTCAAACGGTTTCACTGAAGATAGCGGTGAAAGAGTAGGATTAAAAAATATGCGAAAAACCCTCACAATCCTCCTGCTGTTGATGGCCCCCTCACTTTTGTGTTGGGGACAAAACCGCCTCCCGCAGGAGTACACCTCCGCGGACGAGATCATCACACTTTCGTCCGACATGTCCTTTGAGCAGGCCTTTGAGATCCTCTCCCAAATCTCCAATAAAAAGGAAAGCCGGATCATCATAGACCCGCTCAGACGGCAGGGACGCATTGACGTGGACATCGTCAATCTACCCTGGAAAAAAGCCCTGGAGGTGATCCTGAAAGCCCATCACCTGCGTTATGTGATGCACGACAAATTTTATGAAGTGCTGGGCGAAGTGCAGCAAGTGGATCCTGAAAAAGTCCCCATCACCGTGGGCAGTCGGGAGATTCGCATTGAGGCCATCTTCTTCGAAGGCGACCGCCATGCCCTGTCCGAAGCGGGCATTGACTGGTCGGTGCTACGAGCAGGCAACACCCTGTCGAGCGGTTTTACCGTCGGCGGCGCCACAGCCACGTCCAGTGATCTGGTGGAAGGCAACCTGGAATACAACACGAAGGTGGGTGGCGCAGATCTGAGTGTGACTGGCCTTTTGCGCGCCTTCGAAAGCCAAAACCTGGGCCGTATTCTGGCGCAACCGCAGATTGTAGTGCTTTCCGGAAAAGAAGGCCGCATCCAGGTGGGGCAGGATTTCAGCATCAAGACGCGCGACTTTGCCGGCAACATCATGGATCAGTTCTATTCCACCGGCACCATCCTGAAAGTGACTCCGATCATTTATAGCGAAAACGGCGTGGATTTCATCCACCTCGCCATTCACGCCGAACGTTCCAACGCCATCCCCGATGTGGTTTCAACGACCATCAACAAATCGCAAGCGGATACGCAGGTGCTGCTTTTGAATGGCGAAACGACAACAGTGGGCGGCCTATACAGCCGGGATGCCAAACAGGTCCGTAAGGGCGTTCCTTACCTGAAGGATCTACCCTGGTGGGTGTTGGGTTTAAAGTATGTGTTCGGCTATAACCTGGTGGAGAGCACAGATAAAGAGCTTTTGGTCGTGCTACGCGCCAGCCTTTTGCCGGATTTGAAAGCTCGCTTTGCTTCGCCCGTCAAAACCAAAGTGGAGACATTCGAAGATGGTCGCGGCGAAACGCGTGAGGGGTTCGACCAAGACTGGAATTCGACGGAGACACGATCCGTGGGGAAATAGCGGCGAGTTACGAGTAAAAGGTGGGGGGACAAAAAAAGGGTCGCTGGGGGGCGGCCCTTTTTGGTCGTTGGTGAAATTGGCAATGATTATATATTTGCACAATATTTCCAATCGGGCGAGATTTCGCGACTCATGCGGGCGAAAATTCGCGCAATGCGCGGGAAGTCGCCCGGATAGCCGGGCCATCAAGCTGGCCCGGCCACCCAG
>JAGVQJ010000032.1 GCA_020051775.1 Calditrichota bacterium
CGATATCCATCAACCAGCGCAGTCACCAGCCTGCCAGCGGTATCGTAGACATTCAAATTGACCAAGCTTGAAGTTTGAAGCTTGAAGCTGATGGTTGTGAAGGGATTGAAAGGATTGGGGAAAGCGTTAAGCAGAACATGATCTGATGGAAGGATTATCGAATTCTGCGATGTTTCCTCGAGATCGAAACTCTCGCCGGAATTTTCCCAATCGCCGACCGGCGGGCCGAACCCGGTGGCCAGCTTGGTATAGTTGAAACTGCTGGAATCCCAACGAGCGTTTCCGTTGTACATTCCCACGTAGCCGCGATAGGTGTACTGACCCGGCGCCGCGGTTCCCGGAACGTTCTGGATTCGGGTGCGTGTGATGACGGCAGACGCCGGCGTGATCAACCAGATCGGGCCCAGCATCGGGCCTTGCCAGGCGCCGGTGGGCGTCTGTTGCATGATCCAAGCATAGAAATGTGCAGTGCTATCCAGGTTGTTGGTGAGCGTCGCGTCAAATGTAAAGGAACCCCCCTGAGCTGGAATTTGAATGGGAGGGTTGATAGGTGTAAGGGTCACCTCAATGTTTTGCATGGGTTGCAGAGTAGCCGGTTCCATGTAGGCCTGCATGACTTCCCGCGTGTCGTTATCTTGCACGAAGCAGACGAGGTCGAGGTTATTGACGTCCCAGCTCGCATCCAAATGGAAAGTGCATGAATACGTAACTGTATCCCCGGCGGTGGCTGAAAAGGCTTGGCCGTTGGCCGTGGGCGCCATCGAGCGCATGGCGGCGTAAAAATGGGGATTGCCGTTGGGCGAATTGGGGTAGTAGGCATACCGATTCACCAAAATCATCTGGATGACTTTGTTCCCTGCTATGTTTACGTTGGTGACCGCCGTAGCTGTGGCGTTCATGAGGAGGCCGTTTACACTGGCGCTCATCTCCAGCCATAGCAACGAAGGAATCGCTTTACGTTGGTTGATAGCATTGGTTACGCTGGCAACCGTGATAGGCCAGATGTCAAGCACGCCGTCTACTTTAAGCGTGGGCGTGGCATTAACGCCATAATAAGTCTTTCTTGCGGTGTTTTGGGTGGGATTGGCGACATAGAAAGGATCGGCGCTGCTCGGCCAGTACATGTGAAAGGCTACCAGGGAAGAGGTAACAGGTCCTAGAGTCTCCAGGACTTGGTGCAGGGTAGCGTCTGCGGGGCCACACGAGCCTCAACCCCAATTGGTGAAATCTTCCAGCAGAACGGTGCGAGGGAAGGCTCCGCCTGAAGTACTCAATGCCAGGATCAAAAGACCCGCTCCCAGTAACAGTGACATAGCTGTGCGCATGCTTCCTCCGTGGTTGGTTAGTGGATTTATCGCGCCGAATTCAATGTGCATGATTTAACAATATACAATAAAATTTAGCCAAATGCAAGCATTCAGTAAAATAAAAGAAAAAATGCGCAAGTTTTCCAGATCTACCCAAATATCGCCATGATTTATAAGAGAAAAAGGGGCGACCCATCCAGATCGCCCCGTACCTTTCACCCGCAAGATTGCTCAGGATCTTGTTATAGAGTGTTCAGTCGTTTTACGAATCACTTCAGCAGCACCATCTTGCCGGTAGCGTGATTCTGCCCGGCCGATAGTGTGTAGAGGTATACGCCAGAAGCCAGGTGGGATCCATCAAAAGTGACTTCGTGGACACCTCCCTCACGATGGCCGTTAACCAATTCAATCACGAGACGCCCGGTGAGATCATAGATGGCCAGACTCACGTGCCCAGCTTGTGGTAACGTAAAATTAATCGTTGTGGAAGGATTGAAGGGATTAGGGTGCACACTGGCCAGACTGAATGAGGCCGGTAAGGACACCATCCACTCTTCGCCGGGGAAGGGTTCTCCATAACAACGCTCATCCCAGACTGTGGGATTGCCATCTGCCATGTTGGATTTCATGAAAGTGAACGCGCTGGAATCCACGGCCGGATATGAGAAGGTCCAATTGGCATAACCCAGATAGGTATACATGCCTGGCGGCCATGTGCCGGGAATATTTTGGAAGCGCAACCGTTGCACTACCACGTTTAGCGGAGGATTAATCTGCACCGGCCCCAAGGTGGGCGGCGTATAGGGTGGTAGATATCCGGTCGGATATTTGATCCGCGCCCAAACGGTGAACGCACCTGGCGTCGGGCCTTGATTGACAACCGCGGCATCGAAGCTGAAACTGCCGCCGCTGGACGGTACGACGATGGGAGGATTGATCGGAGTCAAGGTGACGTCAAGATTCTGGGGGAGGGAAGTTGGGATCCCGATCATGACATGCGGGCCTCCCGCGGAGTTTTGATCTTCGATGGTAGTGTAAACCTGAGCACCCAGCATAGTTTGATTGATCGGATTTTCCCAATCAAGAACAACGGTATCCCCTTGTAGTGTGGTTATGAATCCGGCCTGCATCATGGATTGCATTAAAAGTTGAGCACACAAGCTGGGTGGAGCATTAGCCGGCAGATTGGTAAAGACATGATAAGAATTGATGGTCATGGCCAGGGCACCAGGATTTGTCGGATCAGTGGGCGGCCAGGCCATCGCGAATTTCCATTTCTTATCACCGGGTAATGCTTCCGAGGTGGTGCAATTGCCATCCGGGCTTGAAGTGACCCATAAATTATTATTGCCCATGTCCACATGTTTGATGGGACTGCCGGCCTGTCGTCCGGTAATGATAATTCCATTGGTGCCGTTGGCGGTAACTTGCCAGCCACTGTTGGTTAAATCCGTCATGATTAAATTGCGGGCGGTCTCAGGCGTCATGCCGCCGACACTAAAGGAATCATCATAGGTCACCTCATTTTCAGCTTTGGCGGTAACTCGGATCATGGTTCCGGCGGGGATAGTGGCCAGATTGCACGTTATGGTGTAACTCCCTGTTTTTGCCATTACAATCCCGTTCAATGACCAGCAGCACAGTAACATCGCAACTAAAAGAGATCCCCGGTAAAGGGCACGTTTTCTCCGCATGTCTTTACCTCTCTTTTAAAGAATAGTATCAGCCCTGAATCGCTACCGACCAAAACTGATATAGGCCTACTCCTGGATTCAACACTTGATGGACAAATAGCGATGGGGTATCCGTTTTACGATAATAAATATTTACAGTTGGCAATATTTGCCTATGGGAATATTTTAACAATTTAATCGGAGTAATCCCAGTCAGTTAAATGCCAAATAAAAAGGCGACCCGGCGGTCGCCTGAAAAAATTTAATCGGAAGATTGATCACTTGAGATGCTGGCGTAACACTTCCTGAGCCGCATCCATTGCCTCCGGCAGTTTCTCGGCGGATTTGGCTCCGGCAGTGCCCAGATGATGCCGTCCGCCCCCGCCTCCACCCATAACCGCTGCAATCTCCTTGACCAGGGTCCCGGCGGAGAGCTTGCGGTCGGAGATCAGGTCGTCCGTTACAACAACCGCCAGTGAGGCCTTATCCTCCATTGACGACCCCAACACGGCTACAAGGTTGGAATGGCCTTCGCGCAGATGATCGCCCAGGGTTTTCAGGTCGTCCATGCTGCGATCGGTGTAGGTGCGGGTGATCAATCTCACACCTTTCACATCCTGCGCCGAAGCGATCAACGCCTCCACCTCACCTCCAGCGGAAGCTTGTTTGAACTGCTCCAACTGCTTCATTAAGGCGCGTTGTTCGTCCACCAGTTTTTGGACCTTTTCCAGCACATTACCGCCACGCGCGGAGAGGGCGTCTTGCAAACCACGGATTAACCGTTTATCTCCCAGCATGGCTGCTTGAGCCTTGCCTCCGGTCAAAGCTTCGATGCGGCGGATACCGGCGGCAGCGGATGATTCCGAGATGATGCGAAAAGCTAACAACTGGTCGGTGGAAGCTACATGAGTTCCTCCACACAACTCCGCAGAGACGTCTCCCACGCTGACCAGCCGTACATGTTCGCGGTATTTTTCGCCGAAGAGCGCCGTAGCTCCTCGCGCCTTGGCTGTGTCGAAGTCGGTGATTTCCCAGGATACCGGATGAGCCTGGTTGATAAATTCATTAACGATAATTTCAACCTGGTCAAGAGCCTCTTCTGAAGGTTTCTCGAAGTGCGTGAAATCGAAGCGCAGGTAGTCAGGGTGAACCAGCGATCCGGATTGATTGACATGCTTGCCGAGCACTTGACGAAGCGCTGCCTGTAGTAAATGAGTGGCGGTGTGATTGCGGGCAATGTCGCTTCGCTTCTGGCGGTTGACGACAGCGCGAACCGGCGAGGAAAAATCCTGATTGGCGTCAATTTCAAAATCTTCCCGACCCTGTGTTATCCGACCGATATGGACAATATCATCACCAGTGCGTTGCGTGTCATCCACCTCAATGTTCCAGTCGTGAGTAGAAATCATTCCCGTGTCGCCGATCTGGCCGCCGGCTTCGGCATAGAAAGGAGTGTGATCCAGCATTATACGCACTCGCTCGCCGTCCAAGCTGAATCCCGTAACGCGGGCGTCAGGGATTTCCAGAGTGGTCCATCCCAGAAATTCTACCGGTCGGGACTCACCCACTCGCTGCAGCGCCGATCCTTCCACCTTGTGTTCCAGACCGGTGACTTTGCCGCCTTTTCGAGCTCGTTCTCGCTGGCCTGCCATCGCCCTATCAAAGCCTTCAGTATCCACCGAAAAGCCCTGTTCGCGAGCCATGAGCTCGGTCAGATCCAGGGGGAAACCGAAGGTGTCATAGAGCTTGAAGGCTTCCGTACCGGGCAGAGATGTCTGGCCTTCCTTCTTCAATCGATCGAGTAGTTCTGCGAACAGCTCGATCCCTCGATCCAGAGTGCGGCCAAAGCTCTCTTCTTCGCCGCGGATGACGCCCATGATATGTTCACGGCGCTGCCCGATTTCGGGGAAAGCTTCGCCCATGACGGCGGCCAGATCTTCCACCAACTGATAAATGAAGGCGCGATGCACGCCCAAAGTTCTTCCGAAGCGGGAGGCGCGGCGCAGGATGCGGCGCAGCACGTAACCTCGGCCTTCGTTGGAAGGCATGGCGCCGTCGGCTATGGCAAAGGAGAGTGAGCGCAGGTGGTCGGCAATGACTCGGTGCCCCACGCCACCTTCACCTTTATCATAAGGTGTGCCTGTTATCTCTGCAATTCGTTTGATCAGAGGTTGGAAGAGATCAGTTTCATAGTTGGAAGTCACCCCTTGCAGCACGGAACAGATCCGCTCGAAACCCGCGCCGGTATCCACATGTTTGGCGGGCAGATCGGACAACGTGTCGGATTCGTCGCGGTTGAACTGGATGAAGACTAAGTTCCACAGTTCGATGAAACGTCCGCAACCAGAGACATTGACTCCGCAAGTGTGGCGGGGCGTTCCAGCCAGCGGGCAGGTGCCTTCGCCTAAATCTATGTGGATTTCGCTACACGGGCCGCAAGGGCCGGTGTCGCCCATCTCCCAGAAGTTCTCCTTGCCGTGGCGGGAAATGTGCGCGGGATCTAAGTCGGTTTCGTTGCTCCAAATGGTTTCGGCTTCGTCGTCGCTCAGATGAACAGTAGCGTATAGGTGGTCTTTGGACAGCTTCCAGACGCCGGTCACCAGTTCCCAAGCCCAACGGATAGCGTCCTGCTTATAATAGTCGCCGAAGGACCAGTTACCCAGCATTTCGAAGAAAGTGTGGTGGATGCCGTCGCGGCCCACCTCCTCGAGGTCGTTGTGTTTGCCCGAAACGCGGATGCACTTCTGCGAATTGACGGCACGGGTGTAGGGGCGCGTGCCCTGCCCCAAGAAGACGTCCTTGAACTGGTTCATCCCCGCATTGGTGAACAGCAGCGTCGGGTCCTTAAAGGGGATGACCGACGCAGAAGGGACGAAAGTGTGGCCGCGCTCCCTGAAGAAATCAAGGAACTGGCGACGGATGAGGGAAGAGGGGAAAGAATTATTCATCGGTTTCGATATTTAATCTCGGGTTGGGCAAGCCTGCCCCCAAAACGCGTTATCTCCTGCGTCCTGTTTCCTGTATTCAATAATTTACACCTCTTCCAGCCGAAACAACTCCATCGCCTCGTCCGTCCATTCCTGGAAAGGATCGTCCATGACGGCTTCGAGCATTAAAGGGCGGGCGGCCTGCCAGTGTTCCCGGGTATGCCAGGTGGACATGATCATCAGCGTGCCGCGATCCGTTTCACGCAAGGTGTAAATCTGATCCAGACCGGGCGATCCCAGCAGCTTTTCCTTAAAGCGGTGCATAACCGCGACGATGTGTTCGGATTTTTCCGGTTTGGGCTGGTGCATTATTACGTGGACGAACATGGCGGACCTCTACAGGTTTTCCACGACTCGTTTCAGCTTGGTCTGCACCTCCAGCGCCAAGCCACCCAGCTTTGGATTTTCAACGGCCTGCATGGACGCGATGGGATCAATCACCGCCACTTCTACCTGGCCAGGAGCCAGTTCCTGCACGATGACGCTGCACGGGAGCATCGTTCCGATCTTGTCTTCGGCCTGCAGCGCCTGATAGGCATAGGTTGGATTGCAGGCCCCTAAAATGCGATACGGTCGAAAATCAACGTTCAGTTTCTTCTTCAGAGTCTCTTTCACGTCAATTTCGGTCAAGATGCCGAAGCCCTCTTTCTTCAGCTCTTCGGTGGTGCGGGCGATGGCCTCATCGAAAGAGGCGTTCAGGGTTTTGTTGAAATAGTAAGCCATGGGAGATCTCCTGAATTAAATTGGGATTGCTTTAATAGATAGATGCAGAAAGGGGGTAGACGATTCGCGGCGGTTATTCCGATTCTCCGTAGATTTCATCGCTTTTGATTTTGATACCCTTCCGGAACTCCTCCCACGCCGCCATCATCACCTCATACGAGAATCCGCGCGAAACTAAAAAGCGCAGCACCTTATCGCGGGATTTCTGCGGGGGTAATGCAGACATGCTTTTCAACGCGCTGGATCGAAATTGATCCTTCAGGGCTTTCAGGGCCGTCTGGAATTCGTCGTAATCGGGGAATTCCACCCTAAAGACGCGCAGGAAATCCTCCTCAGCGATGCCGCGGCGCTCCAATTCGGCGCAGATCAACCGGGCGCTGCGGGGGGAAAGATGCAACCGACCGCGAGTGTAATCGGTAATCAACGCCTCATCATCCAGGAAACGATACTCTTTCAATTTCGCCATCGCTTCTTCGACCTGGCTCCCGGTATAACAGCGAGATAACCTGGCGCGGATTTCTGCCTCGGTCAAACGGCGCCTGCCCAACTGGCGGCAGGCGTCGTCAAAAGCCGATCTGGGCAAAGTGGACTTATCCTCCCTGGACCTGCTTCCCTGCTTTGATCCCGGTTTACTCGCCCTTGATGATGCCAAGCTTCTCCCGCAATCTGGACTCGATCTGCTTATAGATCTCGCCGTTGGCCTCCAGGTATTCGCGGACTTTGTCGCGACCCTGGCCGATGCGATCCGAACCGAACGAATACCAGGCGCCGGACTTGTCCACAATGCCGTGTTCGGTGGCCAGGTCAATGACGTCATTCAGCCGGGATATGCCGGTTCCGTAGAGAATGTCGAACTCGGCCTCTTTGAAGGGGGGCGCCACCTTGTTCTTGACTACCTTGACGCGGGTACGGCTGCCAGTGACTTCGGCGCCCTCCTTGATGGTGGCCACTTTGCGGATATCCATGCGGATGGTCGAGTAGAATTTCAACGCATTGCCGCCGGTGGTGGTTTCGGGGCTGCCGAAGAGCACGCCAATCTTCATGCGGATCTGATTAATGAAAATCAGGGCAGTGCGGGATTTTGAGACTGTGGCGGTCAGCTTGCGCAGCGCCTGCGACATCAGCCGGGCCTGCAATCCCATGTGCTGATCGCCCATTTCGCCTTCGATTTCAGCCTTGGGAACCAGGGCTGCTACAGAATCAATCACGACCACGTCCAAGGCGCTGGATCGCACCAGGGTCTCAGCAATTTCCAAAGCCTGCTCACCGCTGTCAGGCTGGGAGACCAGCAGGTTGTCAATGTCCACTCCCAAGCGTTTGGCGTAAGTGGCATCCAGGGCGTGTTCGGCGTCCACGAAGGCCGCATACCCGCCCAGCTTTTGCGCTTCGGCAATAATGTGCAAAGCCAGAGTGGTTTTACCCGACGATTCGGGGCCGAAGATCTCGATCACGCGACCGCGAGGAATCCCGCCCACGCCCAGAGCGAAGTCCAGAGACAGCGCGCCGGTGGGGATGGTAGCGACCTTGGCTACAGCTCCTTCGTCACCCAATCTCATGATGGAACCACGTCCGAACTGCTTGTCAATCTGGGTAATTGCCAGCTCCAGCGCTCTCGTTTTTTCACCGGACTCTGGGGTCATCGCTCTCTCCTTAGGTTGTTTTAAGTATTCAGCAAACTTGTATGAATAATGGTATATTCCGCTCCCGACGGTTTCAAATCACTGCGAAAAAGCGTAATTCTTTCGACTTTCCATCGAACACCGTCACAGATTGAAGAGCATTCTAAAAAACGCTGACGTGTTTCCGACGACCAGGGTTGCCCAGCCAAACGCGCCAAGGTCAGATGAGCGCGGAAGGGGCGTTTTTCGGTGGGAAATCCGAGGGGTGCAATTTCCCCATCAATCGCCTTCTGAAGGATCGTCAACTCCGCACTCTCCCCTATCCCCACCCAGATGACGTTGGGATTACTTAATCGCGGGAAAGCGCCAACCTTACTAAGGGAAAGTTCCAGCGGTTGGAAATCTGCCGCTACTTCATCCAACGCGGAAGATATAGCCGCCACCTGATGAGCTGTAGCTTCGCCCAGAAATTTCAGCGTAAGGTGTGTGCCTTCGGGTCGAGTCCAGCGGGCTCCGGGGAGCGGACCGCGCTGGGTTTTCTGAATATCTGCCAAAGCCTGGCGGACTGAGTCGGAGAGTTCTACAGCGATGAAAGTTCGCATGGCACAATATACAACTTTTCTGTTTTCAAGTCAAGAATCTTCAGTAAGAGTATACCAAACGAAACGGGCGGTAATTGCGCCCGCCCGCATGCCCCACTCCCCTGGATGAGGCTGAACATGATCCCAGTCCTTGAAGAGGGTATAGTCATTTCAAAAGTACCAATTTTCCGGAAGTGACGCGCTGCTCGGTGGCGAGACAATAAAGATACACTCCAGAGGGGAAATTAGAGCCATCAAAAGCGATATGATGTTCGCCCGCTTCACTCCAACCTTCCACCAAGGTCGCTAACAACCTCCCCGCAGTGTCGTAAACTTGCAAACGTACATTACTTGCAGTTTGCAGTTGATAACTGATCACCGCGGCGGGATTGAATGGATTGGGATTCACAACCACAATCCTGTAATCGTCGGGATCCGAGGCAATAGTATGGCTTGATAGTCTTGCAGCTCTTGAATAGGCCGACGGGAGGCACCCGGTGCGCTGAGGGTTTTGATCAACCATGGGCCAGTCCATGCGATTGGGGTGAAATGCGGCGCCAAGATCATAGAAGGCGACAACTACCGAATCGTAATTGGATACGGTGCTAATGCCACCGACTGAACACAGATCCACATCCCCGTCGTCGTCGAAGTCAATAAGGGCTGGTGTAGGCTGCTTTTCTGTACCAGTCCACAGCCTGATAGGGAATCCGGTGGTGACAGCACCATCGGGTTCAAGAGCCACGATATACCAGGTGGAGGGCAATATTCTATGTGCTTTAAAGCATATTTCCTGAATCAGATCGCCATCCAGATCTCCGATCACCGGGCCGGCCAATTCGGTACTCCCCCAGGTGAAGCTTACGTTTGTTCGTGTGATAGGCCAACGCCCCGCATGATTCGTGCCGTCGGCATTGAACAGAAAGAATGTATCTGGGGTAGCCACTGCGATTTCAAGATTGCCATCTCCTTCCAGATCGCCTGCGGCCACCGAGGAATTAATCATGCCACCTAACCATTTGGCCGGCCAATAAATGCTGCCATCATGGTGCCAGGCGAATAAAACTCCGGCGCCTCCTTGAATGATTTCAAGATCGCCGTCATTGTCGAGGTCAGCCAACACCGGAGTGGCATACGAAACCTGGAGATAGGGGCCAATCGGTTGCCATTCTGATAATATATGTCCAACAGAGGAGATGACGCGCACCCAACGATTACTGGTTTCTATCATGCTGGAAACAACGATCTCCAAAGCGCCGTCATCATTGACGTCGCCTACCGCAATGCCAGAAATTGATTGATCGAAAACGACAGGAAATCCTGGCAATAAGTTTGGACCTCCTCTCGTGGTCCAAACATATAGATACTCCATGAATATTTCGATAACTTCTGGGACAGAATCGCCGTTTAGATCAGCCCAAACCGGGCTTTTTGAAAAGGGGGCAGGGAACCACAATGGCCAATCAAATTGCGAAACACCTTGATGGTTGTAAAGGTGCGTATGGCCATAGTTGGGTGGGCTGGCGTTAAAGGCTGCGAGGCCCTGGTTGCCATCATCAATAACTGCCGGGCCCCGGTATAATCTATCCGTCAGTTGGTTTAATGGCCACCCAGGCAGAAACGTACCATTGTGTTGCCAGGCATAGACCTTATTGTTGAGGCAGAGTACCAATTCTTTTTCAGGATCATGAGGATCGAAATTCACCGGGACGGGAGGTTGCTCAGAACCGACTTGTATCCCCAAGAGTCCGCCGACCTGAACCGGCCAGCCATTCAAAAAAGGGAACCGACAAGGATCGTCAATGCTAGCGAACGGATCACAGGAGTCGGTGGTTCCGGCAATTGAAATCGACGCGAACGCCAGGACTAATATCATACCTGAACATAGAGGATGCGGGGCTTTCATGTCAGTCTTCTTTCTGTGGAATAGAACCAACTCTAAAATACTGAACCCTCGTTGTGGGGATTTTATTTCAGGAAAATCAATTTCCCGCAAGAGGATTCCCGTCCGGTGGTGAGGCGATAGAGATACACCCCGGAGGGGCGATTAGTGCCATCGAAAGCGATTCTGTGTTCGCCGGCTTCACTCCAACCGTCCACCAATGTCGCTACCAGCTTCCCGGTAGTATCATAAACTTTCAACCTGACATAGCTTGAAACTTGTAGCTTGTAGCTGATGGCTGTCGAGGAATTGAAAGGATTGGGGCTTGCAGTATGCCGGATAAAAAATGAAGGCTGAAGTTGACCGGGGCTGTTTGGTTCGAAGCTAAAATCATCTCCGGTATTCTGCCAGCCTAGGAATTCCGAATCCTGAGAATCCACTCCGAGTTTTATAAACGTGAAGCTGGAGCTATCGGTCTTTATGTCTGCGTAATCCCCCAGGTATGCCCGGTATAAATAGAGACCGGCGGGCGCTGCGCCGGGGATGCTTTGGGAGCGCTGTCGAACAATGGACAGACCACTCGGGAAGTTCAGATTGAACGGACCAAGAACCGGGCCGTACCAGGCCAGGTTGGGCAGTCGCGTCATAATCCAGGCTTGCGTGGACTGGGCGGAATCAGCATGGTTGGTAACCGTTATATCGTAGAGGAAACTGCCGCCATTGGCGGGAATGATAATCGGTGGGAAGGAGGGGATAATGTCAATGGTAAAGCTGGGGGTCTGGTCGTATTTTATCGTGAGGTAATCATAAGAAGAAGTATTGGTGGCGCTTCGCCCAGTTACGTAAACGTTACTGTTGCCATCCACGGCTAAAGAATAAGCATTGTCATAACTATTCGTCGCCGGACCAGTGTAGTGTTGCACCCAGAGTTGGTTACCGAAAGCATCGTAGCGTAGAGTGGCGTAATTGTAGGCAGTCAAGGTGCCAAATGGGATACTCTCACCTGTGACATACACATTGTTACCTTCATCCACTCCCACAGCATACGCATGGTCATTACCATTTCCAGGCCCATTGTAGCGCGCCAACCATAGTTGATTGCCCGCGTCGTCATACTTTACTGTCGCGTAATCATTTGAGGTTCCTACCCCGGCGCTCACCCCGGTTACAACCACAGACCCATCTGACCCCAAATCGAGGGATTCAGCAATATCTGCGGCATTGCCTAATCCATTGTAGCGAGCCACCCAGAGTTCATTTCCAGCGGCGTCATATTTAAGTGTGGCATAATCGCTATTAGCTCCGAAGCTCCGGCCTGTAACGAAGACATTACCGCTGCCGTCCACGGCCAGGGCGTAGGCGTCATCTTCGCCATTCCCAGGACCATCATAACGCGACGCCCAGACCATGACACCGGAAGAATTGTATTTGACGGTAGCATAATCGTAATTGAAGGCGTTGTTCACCGACTGTCCGGTCACGTAGACATTACTGCTGTCATCCAAAACCAGGGCATAAGGATAGTCACCACCGGCGCCCATGCCATTATAGATCGCTACCCATTGCTGCACGCCGGAAGAATTATACTTGATGGTATAGTAATCCGCTTGCAGCGAACTGCCCACCCCCTGACCGGTGACATAGACATTGCCGTCACTATCCACGGCGAGTGCCGCGGCATGATCGCCGCCATAGGCAGATCCATTGTAACGCGCCGCCCAAAGTTGAACTCCGGCTTCGCTGTATTTAATAGTGGCGTAATCATAATTCGTTCCGCTACCCCAGCTATAGCCTGTGACGTACACATTGCCGTCAGCATCCACTACAACCTGGACGGCTTTATCGCCCGCATTGCCCGGTCCGTTATAGGCTGCCGTCCATAGGAGCGTGCCGGTGGAATCATATTTGACGGTAACATAATCAGTCAAAGTCCCGATTCCAGTACTCATCCCCGCGACATACACATTACCGATATTATCAACGGCCACAGAATAGCCTTCATCCGCGGAATTTGCCGTTCCATTGTAACGCGCAACCCATTTCTCACTTACCTGGGCGCTCGATGGGGTATTCCCACCAATAAAAAATGTCAACCCAAGTATAAAAACCGAGATGACATTATTTGGAAACTTCTGCATTTAACGCCTCCGCAAATATAAGATATTGATTTAATTAAGTTTCATCCTTGAGAGAAGTCAACTTACCTGGACGGATCAGATCTTGCACATTCAAAGGTAAAACCTGAGCTAAATGTGGAATAATATACAACTAATTTCTGCTTAATGCAAGTAAAAAACACAACCTAAGAAAATATTACACTCCTGACAACCGATCCAGAAGCATCTTCAAAGCGGCCGCGGCGGCGCGTTTACGGATTGCATCGCGACTGCCGCCGAACTGGAAATGATTGACCGCTACCCAGCCGGAGCGGTCGGCGCAGGCAATGTAAACCAAGCCCACAGGCTTCTCTTTTGTCCCGCCGCCAGGGCCTGCAATTCCGGTGACCGCAACGGTCAGGTCCGCCGGGCTGCGCGCCAGCAGTTGCACCGCCATGCCCTTTGCCACCGTTTCACTGACCGCGCCCTGCCTTTTAATCGTCGAGGCGCGCACGGCGAAGAAATCGTTCTTGGATTCGTTGGAATAGGAGATTAACCCGCGTTCGAAATAATCGCTTGACCCGGGCGTGTCAGTGAACCACTTGCTGATCAGCCCGCCGGTGCAGGATTCTGCTACAGCGATTTTTAGCCCCTTATCTCTAGCTAAATGACCAACCGTGTCCGGTAGGCTCTCACCTCGAGAATAGAGATGAGGTTTAATGTCTTGTGATAGCAGCTTGTCGGCGCGATCCAGGCGTTTGGTCAGTTCCTGCGGAAATTCACCTCGGGCGGTCAGTTTAACGTCTACTCCGGACAAGTTTGGCAGAAAGGCAACTTCGACCAGTCTCGAAGCCTCATCCAACTGCGCCATCTTCCCCATCAGAAATGATTCTCCGATGCCGGTCGTACGCAACATGCGCACGGCTGTCTGCCCTCCCAGACCGATTTCCTGCAGGCGTGGCAAGAGGTAGTCGTCCATCATGGCGCGCATTTCCAGAGGCACTCCGGGGAGCGAGAACCATTCCTTTCCATCTCGAACGTAATGTATGCCCACGGCGGTGCCATCGGGATTGGGAATAATCCTGGCGTTACGCGGGAATTCCGCCTGGTTGCGGGATTGGGGAGGAAAGGAAAATCCTCGATCGGTAAAACGTTTTTGGACGGCCACCAGCAGATCTTCCCGAAGCTCCAATTCATCGCCGAAATATGCCACCAGGCAGGCTTTGGTCAGATCGTCGGGAGTGGGCCCAAGCCCGCCGGTGATGATCACCGCGCGGGCTCGCTTAGCAGCTAAATGAAATGCCTCCAGGATGGCGGCATGGTCATCAGCGACTGCAGTCATCCAACCCACCGAAACCCCGGCATCCGTCAATTTTCGGGCAATGTCGGAGGCGTTGGTGTTGACTATCGCACCCTGGAGAATTTCGGTGCCGATGGTGAGGATTTCTATGGTTCCATTCATCTAACCAGTACCATAAGAAGAATACAGAAGACAGGACACAGGAGATTATTTGTTCAAAACAGCGTGACAATAAGCTGAAAGTATTTTTCCAATCTCATCAAGCCGCTTCTTCAATTCGAGCGCATTACCGTACTTAAGATCTTGTACGAGAATGAGATAATACCGACATTCCTCAAGTGACCCCTGTGAAATATTCAAAAACCGAGCCTTGTCCAACTGTCCTCGCTTTTTGAAACCCTCAGCAATATTGGCAGGTATTGAGACTGCTGCGCGAGGTAATTGTGAGGTCAATCCGAATAGCTCCTCTTTCGGGAATGATTTGGTTAGCTTGTAAATCTCCAGAACAAACTGATGGGATTTCTGCCAAACCACCAAATCTTCAAAGGATAGAGCGGGTTCCATCCTTTTTCTCCTGTTTCCTGTGTCCTGTCTCCTGTGTACTATTGATGCTATTTCACCACCAGATTCTCCGGATTTAAACCCTTCAGTTCCGGCAGGACGAACAACCCGTCTTTGCGGATCAGTTGGCCATCGAACCAGATCTCGCCGCCTCCCGCTTCGGGAGTCTGAATGCAAACCAGATCCCAATGCACTGCGCTGCGGTTGCCATTATCGGCTTCATCTTCATAAGCGTTACCGGGAGTGAAGTGGAAACTGCCGTTGATCTTCTCATCGAAGAGAATGTCGTCCATCGGCTGACGAATCAGTGGATGCAAACCTAACGCAAATTCGCCGATGTAGCGCGAGCCTTCATCGGTATCCAGGATCTCATTCAACTTGGGGTTGTTGTTGGCCGAGGCTTCCACGATTTTGCCCTGTTTGAAAACGAAGCGAACGTTTTCGAACGTGAATCCTCGTTGTGTGGAGGGAGCGTTGTACTGGAGTACGCCATCGATGGAATCGCGCACCGGCGCGGTGAAGACTTCGCCATCGGGGATATTCAAGTGGCCGTCGCATTTAATGGCCGGGATACCTTTAATCGAAAACTTCAGATCGGTGCCGGGGCCCTTGATGTGTACCTTGTCAGTCTTGTTCATGAGGTCCACTAAGGGCTCCATGGCCTTGGAGGCTTTAGCCCAATCAATGCCAACACAGACGTCGAAGAAGAAATCCTCGAAGGCATCCGATGACATCTTGGCCATCTGCGCCATGCTGGGCGAAGGAATACGCAGGATAACCCAGCGGGTGCGGCGCACCCGCTGTTCCAGGTGCACTGGTTTCAGCCATAGTTTTTCATATAATTCGAGCTTTTCCTTGGGTACATCGGAAAGTTCCTTGGAATTAACGATGCCGCGAATGCCGATGAAGGCTTGCATTTTCTTCATGCGGTAGAGTTCCGCATCGGCGATGGTCTTGATCTGATCTTCCGAAGCGTGCAGGAACAGTTCGCGCTGCACTCGTTGGGTTTTCATTTCCAGCACCGGGTTGGCGCCCACAGCGGTAACTTCGCGGATCAAAGCCTGAATCATTTCAATCGGACAGTCGCTGTGCTCGATCAGGACGTTTTCGCCTTTTTTCAGGTTGGTGGCGTATTTTACCAACACGTTGGCTAATTTCTGGTAACGGGAGTCAAACATGGGCAAACCTCAATTAGGATAGTTTTGGGGCATCGTCAGGGTCAAGGATGACCCCGACTATAATTTTTAGCATATTTAAAAAATGCAGAGTTGCCTGTTATAATTACGGAGTTCAGGCCTCTATTGATTTATCCTCCATCCATAATCCTTTATCCTTTCAATAATGCCCCTCACCTTTAACCTTTCCTCTGAAAAGCCAATATGCAACAACTGTGTAAACCAACACCAACGGCAGTCCGATGGCGGCGATGACAGCCATAGTTTTCAGGGTTAGAGGTGACGAAGAGGCATTGTAAATGGTCAGGCTGTAGGAGAGACCCGTTCGGGAAGGCGCCAACCGGGGATACATGGAGAGCGCTGTCAGTCCCATGATGCATGCGATGGTGAGGCTGGAAGATAGAAATGCTCCCAATGGCTTCCCGGCACGAGTCAGCACCGGGATCAGGATAAGCCCCAGGATCAGCAGGCCGGCCAGAGAATAGAAGAGCGGATTGGGAGCCAGGTTCTCGAACAGATAACCGGCATAAACGATGCTGGCCAGCGTCGCGAGGAGGTAAAGAACGAGAAATACGATCCAGGACCCCAGAACCCAGCGATGCACCCGTTCCTGGATTTCCCCCTCGGTTTTCCAGACGAGATAGAGAGCTCCGTGCATGGTCAGCATAACCAGACTCAAGATTCCGATCAGAATGGCGTAGGGATTCAACAGACCGAAAAACGTGCCGGTGTAGGCGCCGCTGGCATCTATGGGTAGCCCGCCCAACACATTGCCTACAGCCACTCCGAACAAGATAGCCGGTAGAAGACTTCCGATCCCAAAAGTCCAATCCCAGAAACGCTGCCACCCCGGCGTAGCAATTTTTCCTCTGAATTCAATGGCCACTGCACGCATGATCAACCCGACCAGCAATAAGTACAAGGCCAGGTAGAATCCGCTGAAAACCGTGGCATAGACGATCGGAAACGCCGCGAACAAGGAAGCTCCACCAGTCACCAGCCAGACTTCGTTGCCGTCCCAGAAGGGGCCGATGGCGTTAAGATAGACCTTGCGTTCGTGGGCGGAACGAGTAAACAGGTGCAGGACACCTACACCCAGGTCAAAGCCATCCAGGATGGCATAGCCAATCAGAAGGTAGCCAATCAACAGGAACCAGATGGTATTTAGGTCCATGATTAACTCTCCTTCCTGGTTAGGACGCTATCCTTGACTACTCGCACTATCAGATAATACCAGACAAAAAACAGGGCCAGGTAAACGGTGCAGATCATGATCATAGAGATCAGAATCTCCGTCGGTCCCGCCGTGATGGTGACGGCATCTTCCGTCTTCAATAAACCGTAGACCACCCAGGGTTGACGACCCACCTCTGCCGCGGTCCATCCGAAAAGACATGCGGCCACCGGCAATGGTACCATCCAGGGCAGGAGTTTCAAGAACCAGAGGTTGGACCAGAGCTTTTTCCTGATCAATTTAAGCGTACCCCAGGCGCAGACGGCAATGAATAGCATTCCCAGCACTACCATGTTATGAAATGAGACGAATGATAACCACAATGGAGGAATTTCATCCGCTGGGAATTCGTCAATGCCGCGCACCTTGGCGTTAAGGTCCCCAAACGCCATCCAGGAGAGCATTGCAGGAATTTCGACCGCTGCCTTCAGTGCAGGAATTTTTTGAAAAGGGACGGCAAATACAACCAACGGAGCGGCGGTCTGGCTGGTGTAGAGACCTTCAATAGCGGCGAATTTGGCCGGTTGAGTTTGGGCTACCTGCTTGGCGTGTTCATGGCCGAAAGGCACCACGTTCAATAATGAGAAGAGCAGCCCGAGCGGCAATGCAACACGCAAAGCTTTTTTAGCTATGTCCACCTGGAGATTGCGCAGGAGCATAAACGCACCTACTCCCGCCACAAAGAATGCTCCGACAGTCAGCGCCGAGTCCATCGTATGGAAGAATCGCGGCAGTGTGGAGGGATTAAATACTGCCGCCCAGAAGTCGGTAAGTTCGGCGCGGTTGGCTTTGGTGACATAACCCGCTGGTGTCTGCTGCCAGGAGTTGGCTACGATGATCCAAAAGGCGGAAATTGTCGCGCCCACCGCCACCATCAACGCGGAAAACCAGTGCAGAAACCGGCCTATTCGCTCTCGGCCAAACAGATAGATACCCAAGAATACCGATTCCAGGAAAAAGGCGAAGATGCCCTCAATGGCCAGCGGAGCGCCAAAGATATCGCCGACGAATTTGGAGTATTCCGCCCAATTCGTCCCGAATTGGAACTCCATGACTACGCCGGTAGCAACACCCACCCCAAACGTAATGGCGAGTAGCTTGGCAAAAAGCTTGGCCAGATTGACGTAATCTTTATCATGCTTCCACCAGCCAAGGCTTTCCATCACCACCAGCATCCAGGCTAAGCCGATGGAAATGGGCACGAAGATGAAATGAAAGCTGATGGTCAGCGCAAATTGCCATCTAGCGAGAAGTACAGCATCCATGTACAACCTGTGAATTATAGTGCAAGAATTGCGAGAGGATAATCAAATCCTCTTGACCTTCCTGTTTAATGTTTTTACCATAAAAGAATATAATCACCGCAAAGGGAGAGTTCAAGCATTAACGTCTCTTTTTTCCTAATCCTCGGAGACGTTCAGTTGGGCGGGGACGCAGAGAATGAAGCTCTACGCTGGGAGTGCCGGATATAAACTCGCATGGATTTTATAGATCCGACCACAACAAAACGAATATGCCCACTGCGTTATTTAAAGCGCGACACCGCGTGGCTTACAGCAGATTTCATCTCGTCCCAGGCTGTTCCCAGGCCGCCTTTGAATTCTATCCAGGTTTCGTCGCTGACGCGGCGTAATTCCCGGAAGCGGGGCCTAAGATCTATCTGTTTCAGACGTAGATCCGCTCGGACCTCGTTATATCCAGCTTTCAAATCCGCGCCAGCTCGTTCACCCTTTATCTTTAACTTTTGAACCTGGGAGTCGAGACGTTCCAGCTTTAATCCCAGCGATTTGAGGTATTCATTCTGAGCCATGTTCGTACTCCTTATGTTGTTCTAACATGGTATACGTACATGGCGGCAAAATAATAGTAGCGGATCTTCAACCCGCCTCTTGGCTCAATCCTATTCCAGCGAGCCCACATCTTTTTCCACCGCCTCCAGGATTTCGCAGGATTTGATCAGATCCTTCATCTTGTTGTGGTCAACATAAAGCGGCCGATCCACTTCGAGGTGATCTACATGCTTGCGAATGACCTGGCGGGCAGTCTGGACGCCTTTGCCGGGTTGGAATTCGCGGAAATCCAAGGCTTGAGCGGCGGCCATGAATTCTATACCTAGGATGCCGTAAGCATTGTCCAGGATCTGGTCGTTCTTCAGAGCAGTGTTCATGCCCATGGAGACGAAATCCTCCTGGTCGGCAGCGGCGGGAATGGACTGGATGGAGGCCGGGGCGGATAGAATGCGGTTTTCCACGATCATCATGTCGGCAGTGTATTGCGATAGCATCAGGCCGGAAAACATTCCCGCTCCTTTAGTTAAGAAAGCGGGCAGACCCACTGACAGAGCCGGATTGGTCAGACGGTTCAGTCGGCGTTCGGAAAGGACACAAACCATAGTGACCGCAGTGCCGACCATATCCATCGGCAAAGATACCGGGGATCCCTGGAAGTTGGCTCCGGTCAGTGTCAGTTTAGCGTCAGGCAGGAAGATGGGGTTATCGCCCACGCCGTTCAGCTCGGTTTCCACTTGTTTGACCGCCCAGGCCACGGCGTCATGGGCCGCCCCGATGACTTGCGGCGATGAACGCATGGAATAGGCGTCCTGAACTTTGGTTTTAATCTTGCCGGTCTGCAAGTCGCTGCCCTGAATGCATTTCATGATGGCTTTGCTGCTGCGGACGGCTCCGGGGAAGCCGCGCAGTTCATGCAGGCGAACATCGTAAGGCTTCAGATTCGCGATCAGCGCTTCCAAAGTCATGGCGCAGGCGATTTCAGCCGATTTCAACCAGCGATTTATGTCGTACAGGTGCAGGCCGCTCATGGAGGTCAGGACATTGCTGCCGTTGATGGTAGCCAGACCGTCGCGGGCTTGCAGGCCGGGGATGGGGATGCCGGCTTTCTCCAACGCCACGCTCCCGGCCAGTCGCTGCCCCTGGTAAAACGCTTCGCCTTCTCCCATCATCAGCAGAGCGATCTGGGACATAGGCGCCAAGTCTCCGCAAGCACCGACCGACCCCTTGCGGCAGACCACCGGAGTAACGCCTTTATTCAGCATCGCCGCCAGCGTCTGAGTGATTTCCGGGCGGCAGCCGCTGTTGCCGTGAGCGTGGACGTTTACGCGGGCGGTCATAGCGGCGCGCACCACTTCGATAGGCAGCGGTTCGCCGATCCCGGCGGCATGATTGTAGATCAGATAGCGTTGAAATTGCTTGACTTGCTCGTCGTCTAAAACCACTTCGGAAAATTCGCCGATGCCGGTATTGGTTCCGTACATGATTTCCCGCGCGGCCAGTTTATCTTCGAGCATGGCGCGGCATACCTTAATGCGTTCCAGTGCAGCGGCATCCAACTGCACCTGTTCCCCGAAGCGGGCGATGCGCACCAGGCTGTCTATAGTTAAGGATGATCCGTTTAGAGTTATTGCCATAGCTTTCCTTTGTCAGTTTGAAGAATCCCCGTACATGAGGTTGACCCAGTACCTTGTCATTCCGGCTCATCCGGAATCGGATTCCCGACGCGCTTCGCTTGCGGGAATGACCCGGTTTTGGCACTCCTATATTAATACCAGTTGCGAATCGAGTTTCCGAGACTTAATTTAATGAATAAATGCGGGGAATGCACGGAAAATCGTGGAAATTGGTGATTCGTGGTGGGGGAGTAGTCGTTGGGGATCGGGGGTTGGTAGGGCGGGCGTCCCTGCCTGCCGTTTTACAAATGTCAGAATCGCAGATTACCGCAGAGGGAGCAGATTACGATCCCGAAGGGATCATATATGAATAGCCGGGGGTGCAACCCCCGGAGAGTAACGCACCAACACCCACGACCCCGGAGGGGGTCGAACGATCATTGATGATAAACCCGGCTTGCAAGCAAGCCGGGCCACCCCCTCCCTCCCCCACACCCCTCCCCCACTCTTCGTATAATAATAAGTGTATTCAATCGCGAACCAGACCATTTCACTATTTAAAGGAGGCAACCATGATCATACCCAGTCGTTTACCAAAATATATAATGCTGATGTCCCTTGCGGGAGTCATCGCAGTGGCCAACATGGCTTCGGCCAAGCCGAAGGAGAAATCCAGCTCTGCAAACCAGATGATGGAAGCTCCTCAGCCGGCTCAGGAAGTGGCCAAACTAATGGCTTGGACCGGCACATTCGAAGGGGAGGCCAGCGTGTCCATGAACGGCAAGACCACGCCGTTCAAATTGAAGCACATGAACCGGCAGGCTTCACAGGGTTGGGCTTTGATTTGTGAAGAGAAAGCCGACATCCCCGAAATGGGTCGCTACGAGGCCGTGAACATCTTCGGCTTCGATGCCGGTAAAAAAATGCTGCACCTGTACACCGTCAGCAACATGGGCGACACGCACGATCATTGGGGTAAATGGACCAATGACAAGACATTCGACATGAAGTATGAGGGGATGCAGGACGGCAAGCCGATGGTCGAAACCATTCACTGCGTATTTGACAGCCCAACTCAATACCATTTCACCAGCGAAACCAAGGTCGGCGGACAGATGTATTCCACCTTCTCGGCCACGATGGTGAAGGTGGGGGAAGCGCAAACATTGTACCGTTAAAATCGTATCTCTTATTGAAACCGCTACAGGCATGGATCTTTGACCCGGCTATGCACGCTGGACAACCCAGCCCCTTCGCACCCCCCAATTTAGGCGGCGCGATAATTAACCACCTTAGGTGGCACAATGCTGTGCTGAAGGTCCATGCCGAAACGGGTTTATTATTGCATACCCCAGGTTCTTTGGCTTACTGCAACCGGATTAATTCAGAGCGATTGATGGTTCAATCTGATTTGATCATTGGGGTATGCTAAGAATTTTAGCATCCCCAACTTACTTAATTATAAATCCGTAATTCTTATTGATGGGAAAGTCACTTTCCCATCATCAACAACCCGAGGAAAAGCATAGGCCTAAGCTGAAAAAAGGCGCCGGCCTGCAGACCGCTTTGCGGGGACCATTTTTAACTGGACTCGCAAGCCGGATAGCAGCTCGGTGACCCTTACAGCCAAAGACCTATGCTTTCATACTCGGGTTTTTTTTAGGAATTTTGATAGATTTCGAAGGATTAAAATCGCCACTGTCAACGCAGAACTCGGTGACGATCAATCCAATATCCCCAGGGGATGAACAGCCAGACCAGAAGCGCGAGCGAGGCGACGGCCTTCCCGCTGGGAGGCGGCGGGCTGAAGATGTTGGCCGCCCAGATGACGGTCAGGAAGATCACCAGCACCCAGAATGACCAGGTTCCGGTGCGGTTGCGGGGAGTTGTTATCCGAGTATAAACGATGACACCGGTCAGGAAAAGTAATCCTTCGACCAGCATGGCGGCGGGAATGGAGTTCCAGAGTCCCAGGCCGAAATAGGTTTGGCTCCCTGGAGCGAGGGGCAAATCCGGTCGGTGGGTGATGAAATCCAGCAGCCAATGGCTGAAAACGCCTGCGCCTAAGACCAACGAACCGAGCAGAGCACGCCTTGCGAGATAGTAAACCAATCCGAACAGCGCCGACCAGAGCAGGACGACGAACAGACTGTGCGAGAAGGGATAATCGTAGAAATCGAGCGGAGTGAAAGCGGTGTTGCCAGGGTCAACTCTGACGTGCTCGATCCCGATTAAAACCAGGATCGGCCAGAGCAGATCCATAAATTGAATGGCCAAGAACAGCGTGCCCAGCGAAACTTTCGGGGCGAGCTTCTTACCCGCCAAGCCTACGGCGAAGTGACCGAGGAACATGATTTATCGTGAAATGAAAACAGAGAACTTCTATACTATTTATTTAGGATAGTACTATCGGCCTTAAAATGAAACGTGATCGGCCATCCCCCACCAATAATCTCAAGATTCCATCCGGCTTTCGCTGCCCTATCTTGCCAGATTGTGGTAAATAATTGAACATAATCTTCAAACGAAATTTGCTGCTTCAAGTGACTGGTTTGCATGTATAATTTGATAAATTGTGGACCGATTTGGGCCACGGCATCTTGATCATCCAGTTTCTCCAGAATTACTTCGTTGCCCCTCAGTTTTGCTTGTTCCCAGCACAGGTACAGAATAAAAGCCTTTCTCGGTTCGACGAAAGGAACCCACGTCTGAGCTGCCAGATAATACCCCACCCCATCTTTAAACCAGTTAAATGCGAAATCCCTTCCCTTTTCCTTAGCTAAAAAATTGAACCACTCAACTTGCCTGGTCCCCTCTATTTCTTCCCGGGCCCAAGCCTTTTGAGTATCAGACAAATCGGGGAAATCCGAAGTGGGTAAAACAGTAATCTTATCCAACCTAATGAAAATGGCTTCGATATGCCGCAGGTACCACGTCTCGTTTTCTTCAATGAAAGAGAGGCAATAGGTAGCGGTCGAACTATCAAACGTCAGGGGGATCAAGTAATTTATCTGATCTTTAAAGCGAATGATCTCAGGTGGCATCTCCAGTTCTTCACGGGGTACTTCCTTTTCCATCTCCTTTATAAAATCGAAGTTGGATTGCCTGATAGATTCAAAATGCGGGCGAATCCGATCTGCCGTAAATTCTCCGCGCTCAACCAACCCAATAAACTCCTGCCATATTTTCGTCGCATCCGTCGCCTGGGAAGAACAGGGCAGCGAAAGCTGGCTAATACATAGACAAAGAAAGATTAGGATGGGCTGATTCATGGTAGCGAGAGGTGACATGGAATTCATTACGGGTGTATTATATTATCAGAATCAATTCTACTTCCCCTCCCCCCACGTCACTACCTCAATCCTCACTTTCCCCGATCCCGGGCCGATTAAGCCGATGGCTTTGGCGGCGGCGTAGGACAGATCCAAGATGCGGTTGCGCTTGAAGGGACCGCGGTCGTTTATTTTCACCACGACATTTTTATAATTTTTCAGAAAGGTGACTTTGACAACCGTGCCTAAGGGCAGGCGATTATGGGCGGCGGTCAATTGGTGCATGTCGTAGATTTCGCCGGAAGCGGTAGCACGGCCGTGGTAAGGCTCTCCATACCAGGAGGCCATGCCGGTTTCGACGAATTTGCCGCCCGGCTTGATCGGTTCGGGCAACGTGGAATTACGGTAGCGGGGCGCAGAAGCGCAGCCGAGGCAAAACAATGTCAGCAGGATAAGTGCGGGATAGCGTGCGGGATTCAACCAATGCTGGTGTCCAGTGTTCCAATCAGATCCGCCAGCCGCGCGATTTTGCGTTTTTCGCAATAGTGCTTAAGCCCGTCAATTATTTCCAGAGTGATCTTAGGTTGTACGTAATTGGCGGTGCCGACTTCGATGGCGGCGGCGCCGGTGATGATATATTCCAGGGCGTCGGTGGCCGAAGAGATGCCGCCAATGCCGATCAAGGGTAGGGAAACGTTTTTGCGGACTTCGTAAAGCTTAGCCAGGGCGATCGGTTTTAAGGCTGGGCCGGAATAGCCGCCGGTTACGGTAGCGATACGCGGGCGGCGGGTCTGCACATCCACGGCCATACCCACGACGGTGTTGATCAGCGAAAGGGCGTCAGCGCCGGCGGCTTCGCAGGCGCGAGCGATCTCGCCGATGGCGGTGACGTTAGGCGTCAACTTGGGGATCAAGGGGCGCCTGGTGCGGTCTCGCAGGCCGCGCACAATCTGTTCGGTGGCGGCGCAGTTGGACCCGAAGGCCATGCCTTCATCTTTGACGTTGGGGCAGGAGATGTTGATCTCGAAAGCGTCGAAACCAGGTTGCGGTTCGAGTTTCTCGACGACTTCCCAGTATTCTTCGATGGTTGATCCGGCAACATTGACAATCACGGCCGCACCCAGGTTTTTCAGTGCGGGCAGCTTTTCGGCAATGAAGGCCTCCACGCCGACATTAGCCAGGCCGATGGAGTTCAACATGCCGTGGCCGCCCACTTCCCAAATGCGCGGTGCGGGGTTGCCGGGGCGCGGTTTCAAGGTAATGGTCTTGACGATGACCCCGCCCAGGCGGGAGAGGTCATAAAGTTCGGCATATTCCGTCCCGTAGCCGAATGTCCCCGAAGCTGTGAGCACCGGGTTTTTCAGTTTTAAAGAACCCAGCGATACGGAAAGATCCACGCTCATCGGTAACTCTCTCCCAACACTGCCCATTCAATTTCCATGGCATCGAAGACCGGGCCGTCCTTGCAAACCAGCCGGTAGCCGCCGCGAGGATCACCTTTACCATCGTTGACGCGCACGGCGCATCCTTGGCAGACACCGATGCCGCAACCCATGCGATTTTCCAGCGACGCCTGATGCGGCAAATCGTAGAGGCGGCAGATGCGATCCACCTCGCGCATCATGAGCAACGGCCCGCAAGAATAGACGCGCACACCGGCGTGATCATGATGCTGAAGCCATTGATTCACTTGCAGGGAGACAAAGCCGGCAGAGCCGAACGTGCCATCATCCGTGGCGGCGAAGATGGAGCGACGCTCGACCTCTTCTGGGTCCAGCGGATACTCATCCTGGGTCTTCGCGCCGAGGAAATAATCGGTTGGAATACTCTTACCGATCAGCTCGTCCTGTAAAAACAGCAGGGGCGCACCTCCAATGCCACCTCCTACCAGCAGAGCTTGACTCACCTTGCTGTAGTCGAAAGGAATCCCCAATGGCCCGATGACATCCATGATCGTGCCGACGGGCACGGCGGCGAGTGCGGATGTGCCCTCTCCAACAATCCGCACCAGCAACCTGATCAGACCGCCCTCGATGCCAGCGATGCTCAAGGGGCGCCTGAGAGTGACGCCGGTGGCGCCCTTGATCAACAGATGAAGGTATTGCCCGGCGTGGGATTGGTGTGCCACTTCGGGGCATTCCAGCCAAAGATCGAAAATTTCGGGATGGATAACTTCTTTTCGGCGGAGCGCACCGCATTCCTGGATCATGGAGTAAACCGCACCAATTGAGTTAATGTGCCTTCGATATACTGCCCGCCGTCGTAGGCGGGTTTGTATCTCATGCTCTGCAGAGCCTGAATGGCCATCTGCCCGAAATCGAACCCCTGTGGCTCTTCCCGTATGAGGCTGAAATTCGAGGGAACACCTTGGGCATTTACCGTGAATCGTATCACCACATCGCCGGAGATTTCTGCATCCAAAGCAACTTGCGGATACCATTGGCTCTCATGGATCAACCTTTCAACGGCTTCTTGGCCTCCAATCAGTTCCGGTTCGCCGGAACCGGTGGGCGCCGGGCCGGTAAGCGCTAACTCGCCGGACAGTTGAGTGGTGTCTTTTCCGGCAACGGTGGAATCAGGTTTTTCCGGCGGTAAGGGGGTAAGCTTCCGCTTGGCGGGTACAGCAAAGTCAGATTGTGGATAACGCGAGATCAAGGTATCATACAATGCCTTGGCAGATTCGGATCTATTCAATTGAAACTCATCCAACCAGGCGGCTGCGAATAGCGCCTTGGGTGCAAACTCAGAATCAGGATGTTTTTCCGAAAGTTTGAGATATTCTTTCGCTGCCTGGGCGTCATTATTCTCCACCCAATAAAGATCCTCTGCCAGTCGAAACATCAGTTCAGCGGTATCCACAGGATCCGGTAAAGGTTCTAATCCCACACGGGGGCGTACCCAGCGATCATATATGGTGTTCGCAAAGTTTTCATGGATACTTTGCAAAAGGGTGTCAACGCGGGAGGTATCAAACTTCACGGTGCGCAAGGTATCGGGTAGAGTGGTATCCGCTGCGGCTTGCCGAATAAGATTGTAGAGTGATAAAAGGGAACGCGCGGCCAGATCGGGATATTCATCCTGTTTGGTCAGCTCGCTAAATAGGGTTCGTGCAGAATCGTAATCAGTGAACTGAAACCAGAGGTGCTCGGCCAAACGATAGCGTGTATGGGACATCATTTCGGCGTCATCACTAAGGCGGTCGTTGACCGCCGTGGAATCAAGCGGCAAAGGCGCCAACCGAATGGGCGCTACGACTTTGCCGGTTTGACCGGGTTGACCCTGCATCCCGCCCATTCCTTGCATTCGAGGGTCTTCCATTCCCGGCATCCTGGAACCGGGATCGAAACCCTGGTCGGGAGATTGGCCGGGTCTTTGATCGGGGCGATTCTGGTACATTTGTCGCGCCAAAAATTCCGGTTCACCTTCGCCCTTCGGCAGGCTGTCTGGAAATAGTTTAGCTGTCTCCAGCGTATCTCCCGGAAGTACCCCCGGTTCTTGGGTGGGGTGTTCTGCGATCCACGTCAATTGATAATGCAACGTATCCTGGTCGAGATTCAAAGAGTCAATCTGCCGGGTTAAACTCTTGAGAAAGTGCAAATCCTGAACTTTAGACTGCGCCTGTAATGCGAATTCGCTTCCCGCTTTTTCCGTCTGCACTTTGCCAAGGTACTCTTCGGCCTTATCGAATTCGTGCGATTTATCCAGATAGATGCGTCCCAAGAGGTAGCAGGCTTTGGCTGAGGCATCGGTGCGGGGATACAACTCTATCACTCGCTTGAAGAGAACTTCTGCTTCCGGAAATCGCCCCAGGTCAGCGAGAATTTCCGCTTTGGTTAGATACGCCTGATCAATGAAGGGGAAGAAATCTCGGTTTTTTATCAATGTCTCGCAGATTTTCAACGCCCCCTGCGGATCGCCCAGGCGGCGCAAGGTTAGCGAGCGTTTGTATTCGCCCTCAAATTGCCGCTTGCGTGTCGGCCTCTGAGCCTGGACTTGGTGATAGGCCTTTTCGGCTTCGCTATATTCTCCCAGAATGTAACGGCATTCCCCGGTTTGATACCAGACATCCGCCCTCTCCCGATCGTCCTTGGATTGCGGTAGGATTTTTTCATACTCAAGCAGCGCCTGACGATAGTTTTTCTGATTGAAATAGTAATCCGCCAAACTTCGCTGACTCTGTAGACAAATGCTCTCGGTGCCCTGCTCGCTCCAAAGGTTGGTCAAAGTGGTTATGCCTTCTGAGACTTGGCCCATTGCAATATACGTGCGGCCCAACCACAGACGTGCTTCATCACGCAGGGAAGATTGCGGGTAATTGGCAAGTATTTCCTCAAACTTGCGTTTAGCCTTAGGAAAATTTCGACTTTCAAAGTACGCCTTGCCCATGATCAGCAGGGCATCATCCACATATTTACTCTTGGGGTAATACTCAAGCACCCGGGCGGCGGAATCAATGGCTTTCAGGTAATTGGCGGTACGGGGTTTGGTGGGGTCGGTGTTGTTCTCGTTCTCTTTTTGTCCTTCACGAAAAAACCGTTTGGCGTTGTAAAAAGTATTATAATACACGCACGAGGACTGCCCAAGGCCGATGATTATGAGGCCGAGTAAAATCAGACCGTTGAACTTTTTCGTCAAACGCGTCATGAGAGTTTTTTCGAAGCGGTTGAGGTTAAAATTGTGCGAATCATCTCAGTTATTCGCGGCAACACTCTGGAGGCCGGAGCTCGTAGCGACAAATCCGCACCCTCGCTGATGGGCGTTAATTCCGGATTCACTTCAATCAGGAACGCACCGTTTTCTGCCGCCACAATGGGCAGGGTGGCCGCCGGATGCACCACTGAAGAGGTCCCGATGGACAGAAATAAAGTGGCTTCGCGGGCACGTGTAAAGGCATCTTCGACCGTGGAAATATTCAGGTTTTCGCCGAACCAGACAACATCGGGTCTGATGGCGCCACGACAAGAAGGGCAGACCGGCGGGAGTTCCTGGAAGTTCAACACTTCGTCGGAGAACCGTCGTGAACAGAGCGAGCAGCGGTTGATGAAAATGTTGCCATGCAACTCGAAAAGATCATGACTGCCGGCCCGTTGGTGCAGGCCATCCACATTCTGTGTAATGAGGGTGAATTGACCGGATAACAGCTTGTCCATCTCCACGAGAGCGTAATGCCCGGCGTTGGGATCGGCCTGTGCAATCGTGTGGCGACGCGCCAGATACCACTCCCAGACCACCTGGGGATTCTGGGCAAAGGCTTCCGGTGTGGCGAGATCTTCGGGACGATACCGCGACCAATAACCGTCCACGGCGCGAAATGTGGGAATGCCCGATTCGGCAGAAATTCCCGCTCCGGTTAGGACTACAACCCTCTCGATGTGCCCGGGTGTAAGTCTTAAGCGTTCCAATTCGGTCAATTCCGGACTTGACATAGGACTTTAATTGTTTTATATTAATATTTCCATGAAAACTCGTGAAAACCTTTGCCACGCTGCCAATAGTCAGAAATAGTTAAAGACCTTACTGTCAACCCTTCATAACAACCGGAGAG
>JAGVQJ010000123.1 GCA_020051775.1 Calditrichota bacterium
AATACGTCCCCCTGCAAAAGAAACTCGTGGTCGTCCTCCAAGGCTCGCAAGGCTTCATCCAGAGAAGCGGGGCAGCGCTTAATCGTACGGCGTAGTTCTTCGTGTTGCGGCGCGAAGAGATTTTGATCATACGGACCGAAGCCAAGCTCGCGGGGGTCCAATTTTTTCTTGATCCCGTCTATACCGGCTAAAAGCATGGCTGCCATGGCCAGATAAGGATTGCAGGTGGCATCCGGAGGCCGGAATTCGATTCGTTTGGTAGCGGCGTCGCGCGCATATTTGGGAACGCGAATGGCAGCGCTGCGGTTGCCCGCCGAAAAAAACAGATTAACCGGTGCTTCATAGCCCGGCACAAGGCGCTTATAGGAATTGGTGGAAGGATTGGTCAAAGCCAGCAGCGCGGAACCGTGATACAGTATTCCTGCAATATAAGACAAGGCGGTTGTTGATAACCCAGAGTATCCTTTCTCATCGTAAAAGACGTTATCCATAGAAGTACTTGGAGAGGTTTTCTCCCCACTCTTAAAAAGATGCTGATGAAAGTGCATTCCGGAGCCGGCTTCACCGAAAAGCGGCTTGGGCATGAAAGTGGCGGAAAGCGAGCGCCTTTTCGCGGCCATTTTAACGTAATACTTTATAATCATCGCGACGTCGCCCATGTGGGTCAGGGGACCCAGGACAACTTCGATTTCGCTCTGCGAGGGGCCGCCCACTTCGTGATGATGATAGTGCACGTCAATGCCGGTGTCCAGCAGCAGTTGAGTTATCTCCGCTCTCAAATTATAATATTTATCCAAAGGTGGAATAGCGTGATAACCGGCTTGATGACGAATGGTATGTCCCAATGGTTTTTGATCGCCCATTGCTGATTGCCGATGATCATCCGAGGAGGTATTCCAAGAAGCCTCAGGCGCTTCCAAGCGGTAGGACGATTCATTAGAGCAGTCCTTATAGAAGACGGCGTCGAATAGATAGAACTCGAACTCAGGACCCCAGAGAGAAACGTCGGCTATACCGGTCGCGGCAAGATAGTTTTCCGCTTTGCGAGCGATGACACGCGGATCGCGATAAAAGAGTTGCCGTGTATCAGCCTCGGCAATCTGACATATAAAGGAGAGTGTGGGCACATCCCAGAAAGGATCTAAAAACGCAGTGGAAAGATCCGGCCAGAGGCACATATCCCCAGCCTGTAGTTCCTTGAATCCCGGTGTAGAGGAACTGTCGAAGCCAATGCCTTCCTCCAGCACTTGAGGCGTCGCATGCGCGGCAGGTAGAGATATGTGATGCCAACCTCCAAAGAGGTTGCAGAATTTCAGGTCCACCGTTTTAATATCGCGTTCGCGGATGAACTTTTCGATCTGGCTATAGTCAGTGAACATAGGTGCGGATCATTATTTATGGCTTGAAACTGGGTTAGCGGTGCGTGTTATTCGTAAGTCTCGAACAATTTCCCCCACTTGGAAGCAGCATATAAATCCATGTATTTTTTCCCCTTGAAGGGGAACCAGAAGTAATCGTGGTAGAAGAAACTACCCCAAATGAAAAAGTAAACTAAGGGTGTGTGAAACGCCAGATGTTGCAGTTTGAATAAGGGCCCGAACCAGAACGTCTTGCCTCCGCGCGAGACCATGTTATCGCCTACTCGGAAGTTGAAATTCCAGTTGCTGACGTCCTCGCCGACAATCTCAATTTCGCGTACGTCGCCGCAGCCCAACCCATGCTCGTGAGCAATGCGAATGAAGGGAATGCTCAAGGGATCAAAACCCATGATTTTGGCAGCCACCGCATCAATAGCCACGGAATCAGCCGAGGCCAGAATAATATCCTTTTCTACCGGCACCATTGTACGCGGGCCGGGACCGGAACCGCAGAAAGTGCCATCCATTGTGGCGAAAATGCCGGAATGAATTTCCTTCTGAATCATTAAAAGATCCACCAGTGTCTCATGGATCACGGAATGAGTATAGTGACGCCGCGTATTCAATAGACCCCCGAAGGCGTTTTTCATAGCTCCGGTGGTCGTAGTGTAGATGTGTGTTTTAACGGTGGGCAGGTGGAAGACGTTTTTATCGAAAAAGTAATCCGGGATTAGGATTCCGTCCGGGAAGATCTTGTGTAACACCAACGTCTTTCCCTTCGGCGTATACTTCACCCACTTCATATCTTCAGTACGGAAGTTATATTTGACCGGTAGATTGTATTTGCGAAATACGGGTAGGAAGCGGTTCAATCGCTCACCCTTGTAAGCGTTGGTGACCACCGTCTTATTCTGTACGACCACCAGCTCTTTGAAACCGGCTTTTTTCAAACCCAGCACGGCAGCTTCCAATTGCCAGGGCGTGGTATTGGCCGCAGGATACCCAAAATGCCAACTGATATTGTCTTTCAGAATAACCGGCTTAGAAATATCCAAAGCTTGGGCGACTCCAGCCATTTCCTGAGCGCGAATATAATCTTCGATTACGGTATCAGGCCGAGTCTTCAAGACGGCAACTTTGCTCCGCCCGATTTGCGCACCAGTTTGCTCTCTATGGTTTATCTTCGTACTACTTTCCATGTATAATCAACTCCGGAAAATGGATAATCGGATTTAAGTAGAATTAATTAATTTACGAACAATTTCGGTTAAATGCAAGCGCTTTTCGAGCAGAATGGGCACTTTTTACCGCGATGCAGGGTTTGCTATATGAATAGTGGCGGCCCTCCGCCAGCTCCCCTAATTTAGCCCATATTGCTGAATTTCAGCCTTAAAGTTCTCCGGCGTAGCGGTTCACAAGCGAGCCGGGGAGACTTTGCGCAAGTAAAAGACTTGACTTGCGGTTGTTTTTTTCTTACCTTAACCGCCAGAGCTATGAACCAAGATGATATTATTGCAAATATCCGGCCAGACACGGTTGTAGATGCCTACGGCTTACTGTGCCCCATACCGATCATGAAGGTGGCCCAAAAGATCAAATCCTTACCCTCTGGGTCGGTACTGGAAGTGATCGCCACGGATGGCGGAATAGACGTTGACCTGGCCAATTGGTGCAAGAGCCACAAACATATATATTTAGGATGCCGTCAGGAAGGTCGATTATATCGAGTTTTTTTACAGGTAAATGTCGAAGCATCACCCATCACATAAACATTTGAAAATGAACAACAAAAATCCTGCCTTAAGCACAATTCGTCATTTATGGAGCTGGTGGATAATCTTGCCGGCTCTTGTGACGATTATCGCTTACGCTCGAGCTTCAGAAGATTTCAATATCAGCGAGACTCAACTGCGGGCGCATGTGGAGTATCTAACTTCCTCGAAACTTGGAGGCAGAGCAACGCCTGCCCGTGGTTCGGTGTTGGCTCAAAGATATATCGCCGCATTATTCGAGAAGTATCAACTGCAAACAATGCCAGGAGCACCCCATTACCGCCAAAATATTCCCTTGATAGTCAGCAGAACGGATTATGAGCGGTCGCGGATGATTGTGAAGAAGAACGATCAGACTCAGACCTTTTTACCCGATCGCGATGTCTTTTTCTTTCCACGCGGTGGTCGGGATGCTGATCTTACGGCACCGGTTATGCTTACGGGTTACGGTATACGCGCGCCGGAATTTGGTTATGACGACTTTGCAGGCGCTGATCCCAAAGGCAAGTTGTTATTAATTTTCAATCGTGAACCGCAAGAGAAGGATTCGACGTCCATCTTTAACGGCGCCAAACCGACCAAGTATTCCCAACCTCAAGTGAAAGTGCGTCTGGCTCGCGAGTCAGGCGCGCTCGGATTGCTGATTATCCAACCTCCCAATAATGACCTCCCTCCAATTGAAACGACATTGGACCGTTACCGCCAATCACAGAATGAATCCTTGATTCAACTGGCCGATGACCAGGAGGCCTTTCCGGTCTTTTACCTGAAAACAGAAGCGGCTCAGTTTCTGCTGGGGCCTGATTTCGATTTATCCGGTTATCAGAAAGCTATTGACGAAAACTTGAAGAGTGCCCCCCGCCTGCTGCCGAATACAGAAGTCACGCTGAGTATTCGATTTAAGGAAGTCAAAAAGAAATCTACTGCCAATATTGTGGGATATTACCCCGGACAGACGGACGAAGTTGTGCTCGTTGTAGCGCATCATGATCATATCGGCTCCCAGGGCGGAGCCATCAATCCCGGCGCTGACGACAATGCTTCGGGAACAGCAGGTCTGCTGGAGATCGCCCGGGAAATCACCCAGCGAGGTGAGAAGCTGAAACGAGGAGTCATCTTTCTGTCTACCGGTGCTGAAGAGGTGGGTACGCTGGGATCCCTATACTTCAGCCGGCATCTACCCGTCCCCACGCCAAAGATCGTGGCGGCTTTGAATATGGACTGCATTGGTCGGGACGCCTCTACGCAATTCCGCGCCATGCAGGATACTACACTTGGACCGGAACCGAATACACTCATGATCTTCTATTCCGGCCAGACACCGGCGTTGGATAGTTTGGCCCGAAAAAACAACGAGACGACCAAGCTGAACCTGGTTCTGGAGCCGTCGCTACACTTTTCGGGATCCAGCGATCATATCCACTTCCATGATTTGGGCATCCCCTCGCTGTTTTTCTTCACCGGATTTCACCGCGACTATCATACCCCGGGAGATACTTCGGAAAAATTGAACTGGGAGAAGATGACTCGCATCGGGAGACTGGCATGCGATATGGTAATTGACATGGCAAATCGGCCTCAACGGCCCCTATTCGACCGCACTATCAAAGACGTGAAGAGCACAGGCAGGAAGTACGGAGGATAATATGATTACGCGCGCGATCTTAATCTGCCTCCTGTTGGCGATTGCTGCACAGGCGGATAATGTGTACGGCCCCAATATCTCCGGCATATGGACGATAACAGGAAGTCCCTATATTATCATGAACAATGTCACAGTGCCGGGTGGACAATTTCTCACCATCATGCCGGGAGTTGACGTGCGTTTTAACGGCGAATTCAGTATCACCGTCAATGGGGGATTGGCCGCTCACGGAGCTGCCGGTGATTCCATCCGTTTCCGAAAGAACGGTAGCGTTGCCAACTGGTTGTATATCAAATTTTCGCAAACCAGCATCCCCGATTCTTGTCTACTCGAGTACTGTAACATGGAAGGCGGCGCCAATGCCGTATGGGCGAATGGAGCGCGCGTCACCGTGCGCAACAGCCACATTAAAACCTTCACCGACGCGGCTTTAAAGGGATCCGCCTATTTCAGCTCCTATGCCTCTTTAACCGTCAGCAACGGAAACATCCACAATAACGGCAAGGGCATATCCCTGGATAATTCCTCCGCCAGCTCAATAGGCACTCTAAACCTAAACCATTGTAATATCTACTATAGCAGCGGCGTCGGGATTCTTCTCGAGAAGACACATTTGGTTATGGACACGTGCACTGTCTACAATAGCGGCGGATCTTCGGGACACGGCGTCAATGCCTCCGGCGGCGGAACTATCTCGATCTCCGGGGGATCCATCAATAATAATCCCGGCTCCGGCTTGTATTTTTTCACGATGGACAATACGCATTTACAGGGGGTGGAAATCTCCGATAATGGATTCGACGGCATCAGTACAATTAACTGCGATCAGGTTACGGCCTCGCGGGTGTTAATCCACCACAACCATGATAACGGGATGCAGTTGACCAACACTAGCCTGAATGCCAACAATCTGACCATCAGCAGCAATGGCACTTCAGGATTCCCTTCGGTAGGTTCGGGAATCTCCTCTGCCGGGGCCTCCGTAATCCTCAGCAGTTCCATTGTAGATCGTAATCAGATCTATGGTATCTATATGCAGACCGGCAGCGGCGTTCTTACTTACAATGACACCTACCAGAATGGAACCGCCAATTATTTTGGCTGTTCGGCGGGCGATGGATCCATCCAGGAAAACCCGATGTATGTTTCGATTCCTGATGACGATTTCAACCTACAGGCTGGATCGCCGTGCATCGACACTGGCAGTCAGTACGATCCCTTGGATCCCGACGGCACTCGCACAGATATGGGCGCCTTATATTATTTCCAGAATGCGGTGTCTCCCCAGCCAAACCCTCTCACGCCCTCCAAATTCCACCTTTTAGCGGCGCATCCCAATCCCTTCAATCCTACAACCGTGGTAAGCTTCGATTTACGAATTGCAGGGCATGTCAAACTGACTGCCTGGGACACTTCCGGACGATTGGTCACAATGCTAATAAATGATTGGCGTTCCGCCGGGACGCATGAGATCATCTTCGATGGTTCAGCGCGGTCCTCGGGAACATTCTTTATGCGCCTGGAAGACGGTCGAGTGTCTGAGGCCATCACATGCACTCTGATAAAATAGGGAAGGGATCACTCTAAGACATGTTTCCTCAAATCCGCCGCCTGTTGAAGCACTCCGCCGTCTACGGACTGGGGCATGTCGTCTCACGCGTCGTCAGCTTCATTCTACTCCCTTTTTTGACGCACTCCATTACTCCTGAACAATATGGGGCAATGACGCTGCTATATACCTTCACCTCCATCGCCCTGGTGGTGTTCATCTATGGCGCGGACATCGCTTTTTTACGTTTTTATATTCCGGAAAAAGATCCCCAGAAGAGAAAAGAGATTTTTGGGACGGTTTTCTGGTCGTCCTTGCTCACTACCGGCGTGTTCAGTGTGATCATTGCCTTGACCACCGGCGCACTGGCCAAGTTTGTTTTCAACGATCCTGATTCCATAGGAGCCGGCGCCGGTTACTTGATTATCCTTTCCGCCGGCATCCTATTCGCCGATACGCTCTCTACCTTCCCCTACTTGTGGCTGCGGTCGGTGGAAAAATCCCTTCCCTTCATAGTGCTGAAGGGAACGGGTGCGCTACTGCATGTAGGATTAACCATATTATTCGTAAATACCTTAAATCGCGGCATCGCCGGTATTTTCGAAGCCAACCTGATCGCCTCATCCTATCAACTGGCCATGCTTTTACCCGTAATCATCAAGAACACCGGTTTAACCCTCCGGTGGGCTACCTTCAGGGAACTGTTCAAATTTGGTCTGCCGAATATGCCCTCGCAGATTTTCGTGATGGTGATTGAGCTTTCCGACCGTAAAATTTTGGAGGTGCTGGCGGGACTGACAGTAGTGGGCATTTATAGCGCGGGGTATAAGCTGGGATTATTCATGGCGGTGATTACCATGGGGTTTCGGTTTGCCTGGCAACCGTTCTTCTTAAGCATTGCCGATAAGCCGGACGCCAAAGAAACCTTTGCGCGTGTCTTCACTTATTTTCTGCTGGTCACCGGTGTTATATTTTTGGCGCTGGTTTTCGTCCTGGCGCCGTTGATGAAAATGGAATTGCCGGTAGTCGGCACCATGATCGAAGAACGCTATTGGGAGGGTTTAAAAGTTTTCCCGGTTATCCTTTTGGCGCACATCTGCAATGGAGCCTACGCCAATTTCATGGTTGGCGTTTATCTCAAGAAAAAGACCGGCCTGATGCCGTTGGTGACCGGCGTAGCCGCCCTTGTTAATTTGGGAGTCAACCTCTTGTTCATTCCGATCTTTGGGATGATGGCGGCGGCTTGGGCGCACTTTCTATCGCATTTCGTGCTGGCAGGACTTCTGTATTTACTCATCCAACGCCATTATCCGGTTAAGTACGAGTGGAATCGCATCGGCATCCTAATCGCCTGTGGTGGTTTCGTCTACCTGCTTTCCCTGGCGCCGTTTTTAAGTGATTATTGGTTTTTAAAATTGCTGCTTCTCCCCCTGTTTGTGATACTGCTTAAAGTTACAAATTTCTTCCTCCCTGAAGAGATTGCCGCGGTACGCAGGAGGCTGTTTCCATCACGGATAAATTGAAACACAGCGCACTCAGGCCGGGCTCTGTACCGGCCAATAAAAACGGCTTGTGAAGCCGATTCACTCACCATGAGTTATATTGAGTAAACCACTTAAACTGCGAGACGGGGATCGGATCGCGGTCATTGGCGGCGGCCCGGCTGGGACTTTTTTCTCTTTTTTGGCTACGCGTCTGGCTCGGGAACAGGGCCTTGCCATATCAGTTACGATTTTTGACGGCAAGGATTTCGAGCAGACGGGGCCTCCGGGCTGCAATATGTGCGCCGGCGTTATCTCCGAGACACTCTCGGAAAAGCTCCATGCCATCGGTTTGGATCCTCCCGCTGACCGGGTGCAAGTCGAAATTGAAAATTACCTTTTCAATACCGAGCACTACAGCCTGTCATTATTCCGACGGCGAAGGCGTTTTCCCATCTATACGGTTTATCGTGGAAATGGCCCTCGGGATCGCATTACTCAACAGAACGTCAGCTTCGATGATTATCTCCTCGATCGCTGCCGCGATGAGGGTGTGGCGATCATGCGGGAAATGGTCAGGGAGTTGATTCTGCCCGAAAACCGCTCGTCGCCGGTTATAATTCGCCACGGTAAGGCAAACACACTTTTTGAAGCCGCCTGGGTGGTAGTGGCCTGCGGCTTAAACACCAAGTTTCTGCAGTACCTATCCAACTTAGGGTTTGGGTACCGACCACCCCGAATGGTGCATACGGTGCAAGCCGAAATTCAATTACCGGAAGATTTTATCCGGCAACGCATCGGGCAAAGTATCACCACCTTTGCCTTGGAAGGCGGGCACATTCGCTTTGCAGCTTTTACGCCTAAAAAGCAACACTTAACCCTTAGTATCGTCGGCAAACATGACGTCGAGATTCGTGATTTGGACGCTGTTTTGGCTCATCCCCGGGTGAAAAACGACTTCCTGAAGGGACTGAGCGGCCACCGGGGGTTTTGCCTCTGCCGCCCCATGATCGCGCTGACACCAGCCCGTCAGGTCTTCACCGACAGGCTGACGATCATCGGTGACGCTGCATTTAGCCGGTATTACAAAAGCGGTATTGAATCCGCTTTCGACACAGCACAGGCAGCCGCTGAATGTGGATTCAAAACAGGCGTTTCCACGAGCGAATTCCGCCGGCAGTACATGAACCGCGACATGAGGGTCATTAAAAACAGCTCCTATTATGGCCGGACGCTCTATTGGTTTTATGACATTATCTTTCACAACCAACTGATGTCTGCTGCGCTGGTTTCATTACTGCATCGCCGACCCCGTAGCTTTTCCAGCCGACTCATGTCCAGCGCTCTATGGAGTATGTTTACCGGCAATATTTCATATCGCACAATCATTTTGCGCCTTTTCCATCCCCGCTTGCAGGGACGCTTGATTCTGGAGTTAGGACGCGTGGTGATGAGGAAGCTCATTCTGGGTAAGGACGCTTTAGATAAAGGCAATAGTGTGCGCCGCGAGGTTGATGCTCTGGGACCCTTGGGATCTGGGCAAACAGTCGCAATCATTGGTGGCGGCCCCGGTGGGGTGGGATGTGCCATCGCTTTGAAGAAATTCGCTCAAGAACGCGATCTCAAATTGAATATCGTTATTTACGAGGGGAAGGATTTCGAAACCTCGCCTCATTACAACCAGTGTGTGGGCGTGCTTTCACCGCCGATCGTGGACATTCTGGAAAAAGAGCTGGGGATACCTTTCCCGCACCACCTGGCGCAGAGAGAAATCACTGGATACGTTCTTCATTCCGATCACAATTCCCTACTTCTCCCCGGTGATGCAGCGTCCGTGTCAGTTCGTCGGGTCATGTTCGACAGCTATCTTCTTAAAGAGGCGCAAGCACGCGGCATCGAAGTGGTCAAGAGTCGGGTTACGGATCTGGAATTTGGCCATGAAGCCGTCATGGTTTATTCGGAAACCGACAGCCGCCCGGTGGACGTCGTGGTCGGCGCATTTGGATTGGATGACGGTACGGCTAAGGTGTTTGAACGCTGTACAACCTATCGTCAACCTCGCTTTTTGAATTCGATTGTAACCAAGATCCATCCGGGCGTCATGGTGGTGCAGAATTTTGAAAACAACATCCACGCCTTTCTGCCCTCTGAGCCGGAAATCGAGTTTGGCGCGGTTACGCCCAAGCGAGATCATTTAACTATCAACGTCGCCGGTGCGGAGGTAACGGCGCAGTCGCTGCAGAACTTCCTGGCTCTGGAAGAAGTACAAAAAGTACTGCCTCCAGCCACAACCTGGGATCCAACAAAGGTGGCTTACTTTAAAGGCCGATTCCCGATTCGGGTGGCGAAGGGATTTTTCGGGGATCGTTATGTAATCATCGGCGATGCGGCCGGATTGCTTAGACCATTTAAAGGTAAGGGAGTTAATAGCGCCATTCTGACTGGCATGCGGGCCGCTCGCACGATGCTGGATGACGGCATCAGCAAACAGGCCTTTGCTTCCTTCCAGGACAAGTGTCGGGACATAACCGGCGATCTGCCCTATGGTAAAGCGATGCGTTTCATGACGATGCGCATCGCCAACTGGAGAATATTAGACCCAATCCTGGAGACAGCGCGCCACAATCAGAAGCTTCGGCGGGCGCTCTTCGACAGCGTGTCAGCGCATCGTACGTTTAAGATTATCATTCACGATTTCTGGGATATCAAGCTTTTCCTGAATCTGGCCAGAGCGATCACTCAACACGTGATGAAAATGATATTCAAACGAAAGTAGAGTTTATGAAAATAAGCGTGCTTCAAAATATCCTGGCGGCCAACAACCAGATTGCTACGCAGACCCGCCTGACCTTGGCAGAGCATCTCATTCCCGCGATCAATTTGATCAGTTCACCCGGCGCAGGTAAGACCGCCATTCTGGAACGGACATTGGAGGCTTTGCAGGGCAAAACGGCTTGTGGTATCATTGAAGGTGATATCGCTACCACCCTTGACTCCGAGAGACTGTCGCGTTTTGGGTTCCCCATCGTGCAGATCAATACCGAACCGTTTGGCGGCGATTGCCATTTGAGCGCCAGCGCCATCCAGCAGGCTCTAACGCAACTGCCCCTGAATCAAATCCAACTGTTATTCATCGAGAACGTCGGCAATCTGGTCTGCCCGGCGGAATTCGATATAGGAGAAACCGCCAAGGTCATCGTCCTGTCACTACCCGAGGGTGAGGACAAGCCGCTGAAATATCCCCTGGCCTTCCGTGAAGCCAAAGTTTGTCTTTTAAATAAAATGGATCTGCAAGGACCGCTGAAGACTAATATCAATCGCATCTTGGACCATATCAGACGCGTCAATCCCAACCTGCCGGTACTCCAGATCTCGGCTGCCACCGGGGAAGGTTTGGAGGCATGGCTAAGTTGGTTAACCAAAATATCAACATGAAAATCCGCATATTACTCTTCCTTGCAGTCGCCCTTCTGGCGGCAGAAGTCAGTTCGGCGAAAAACACCAACCTCTACCCCATCGCCGTACTGCGTAATGGAAATGTTTGGGTTCTGAAAAATCGGGGCGTCTGGCAGCAGTTGACCACTACCGGCGATGCAAAATCTTTATGCTGGCTGGACAAAGAAACGATTTGTTATGCCCGCGGATTGAAATCCGGCTTGAAAGACCGACCGGATTGGCAGGGGTTGGAGGTTTATTATGACCTCTTTACGGTGAAAAAAGGCGGCGGGATTTTCAGCCAATTCACGATGAACCACTTTGCCACTGAACCGGCCAAAGGCAACATTCCAGGGCGGGCGCTGTTCACACATATTGTTCTTGATCGGACTGAACCTGCTGATGTGTGGGAAACTATACTGCCGACGTTCCGTGACCGCTACCTGGGTATTCGCGGCCATCAACCGGACGCCTCACCGGATCAACATTGGATTGCCGCCACTATGGGTGTTGAATCTGAGGGTATCGTCTTGCACAATTACCCCGATGCCAGCTCTTACCGTAAGATGCCCGGGTCTTATAGCCGGCCAAGGTTTTCGCCTGATTCCAGGCAATTAGCATACTTGAATCATGATCCGGCCAAAGGAGGTGTCTATGTTCTCGACATGCCGGATGGCGATTCCCGTTGGATCATGCCCGTGCCGGCGGGTTTCCGTAGCATCGAAGATTTCGGTTGGTCATCGGACGGAACAGGCTTTATTTTGCTGCTGCTCGACAATTCCGGAAAAAAGGATCTGTACTTTCATGAAATCGGCGCAAAAACCGAGGTCCGATTGACGGAAACAGGAGACGTCGAAAGGGCAACCGGTTGGCATTAGTTCGGAGGAAACATGCGATCTTATCTGCTGATTATTCTGATGATCATCATGACCGTTCCCGCGAGGGCGGGAAAGATCATCAATACTGAAGTTTACCCCAAACCCGCCCATGAAGGTGAGCCGGTTTATTTTGGGATTGAATTCCAGGATGAAGCGAGTAGCAGCCTGCAGAACCGAGTGGAAATCCTTATAGCAGGAAGACCACTAACCGTTGCTCTGGTTAATCCGCAAACCGCTCCCAATGGGAACCGTCAATTACTCCTCCGGGGGACGGCGCCCGTGGATTTCGATTGGCGTCAAGTCACGATAAGATTAGATGAACAGGATTACCCGGCCGGTCCCGACGACCCCTACATGATTTGTGACGCTCCCTTCAGGGTCAAATCCGCCTCTACGACATTGCCAATCAGTGTAGCCTTCCACGACGCTCATTTCGATGATGTGGAGCTCCAGTATGTAGACGTCATTAATGACGCCACCGGCCAATTGGTGAACAGTTACCCCATCTGGCAGTGGATCGCAACCCCATTTCAATCATACCTCTTCGATGATCTGACTGCTGCCAACTTCAATTGTACGGCGGGTGACACCGCCTGGATCAAGGTGGTCCTGCATTGTGACGACCACGACTGGCCGTTTATCCCCGAAGCGTATACCTTCACGCAGCATCTTAAGGTTCGCGTAGGCCGCGATTTACCATCGCTGCCGGGTTGGTATTCTGGAGACATTCACACTCATAGCCAGTATACCAACAACCTTTACGAATATGGCGGCCCGTTGGAAATGTATGCCGCCGCTGCTCAAGCAGTGGGTCTAAGCTTTGTCACGGTCAGCGATCATTCCAGCGATTTCGACGCTTCCGGCAACCTGTGGGGGCAGATGGCGATAGCCTGCGCTCAAAGCTCCACTCCGCAGGTGCACCTGTTCCCGGCTGAAGAGGTTTGTCTTGATGACAACGAGATCAACAACTCCACCGATAACCGCATCCACTATCTGAACTATTCCAACTTCTTTATCCGTGGGCCGGAAGCTCCTATCACCCAGTCGCTGGATGTGTCCGATCAGTTCACCTACCTTTCGCAAGCGTTGGCGCTGATGGAGAGCGGGGGCGGATTCGGCTATGCCGCGCATCCCTTCCAGGCGTATGATCCTTTTCAGGCCTGGTTCGGTTTGGCGATGATGACGTGGTCGGGAGAAAATTACACTATCGCGCGCTCATCTTCAGTCTTCGCCGGTCTGGAGATCATGAATGAGCGCAACCGGTACAAGAAAGACGTCACTTACTGGTATGAACTAAATCCTTTTCCCTGGCAAGATAATCCCAACTGGGAATTCGAGAATACCTGGATCACACAGGGCCTGGGACAGTGGGATAACTTTCTCTCTGCTGGACTGACGCAAAACCTGGTTACCCCGGCTTTATTACCACAGAAATTATTCGTTTCTGCCGGATCGGATTGCCATGGGGATTTCAATTACCGCACCTATAACGTTGATCCCATTTTCTACGACGTTTGGGCCACGGATAACGCCTTCGGTCACCTGCGCACCGCTGTGTTCGTTCCGGGATACGGTCCGGGCCAGTTACCACCGCTATCTGAGATTATGGCGGCATACCGTCTGGGGCGGAGCATAAGCACCGACGGGCCTTTCGTGGAAATTGGTGTTGACGCTAATGGCGATGGCGATTTGGACGATCTGGAGGATATACGCCTGGGGGATGACGGTGTAATTTATACTCCACAAGTGGGTAACGCCAGGTTGCAGATTTCCTGGCAATCGAACGAAGATTGGGGAACAGTGCAATCATTAGCTATCTTCCGAGGCGATCCCGCTACAGGTTCGAATCCGATCCCAGTCTGGATTTCAGGCCCAAACAATTACAGCGGACAGCAAAACATCCCACTGGCCAACCTGGTTTCCAGCCCTACTGCAGGATGGGTATATTTGCGCGCCGAAGCTTTAGGCACGCCGCTTCCTGATGGCTCACGCCATGCCTTCACCAATCCTGTCTGGTTGCGGGTGGATCCTACTCCGACGGCTTCAGTTTCAATTCAGCCGCAGACTCTGCCGGTGCAGATTCCGCATAATGGTGGCAGTTTCCAATACACCATCACCGCGACGAATCAAACTACCGCTCCACTCTCCTGCCAAGTCTGGATCGAGGCTATCCTTCCCAGCGGTAATGTCTACCCGCTACTGAATACCCCAGTCGCACTCCCGGCGGGTGTTTCTGCCACCCGAGTGAGGCAACAAGTGATTCCCGCTTCGGCTCCAGCCGGGGATTATGTCTTCCGCGCGGGTATTGGCTTCTACCCTACTCTCTGGTCGAGTGATGGATTTATGTTCTCGAAATTGGGATCGAGAAGCCATGACGAATTTTCCGCTTTTAGCGGTTCGAATGACGGATGGATCGGCACTGGAGAAATCTTTTCGGAAGCTATAGCCGCCTCTGCTCATCAACTCCCTTTATGCGACCTATCGGCCAGTCCAAATCCTTTCAACGCTACTATGGCTATCCGTTATCAGCTCTCAGCTTTCAGTCAGGTTAGATTACGAATATTCGACACCACCGGCAGATTGGTAACCACACTCATGGAGGCCTGGAAGGAAGCCGGCACACACCAGATAACTTTCGATGGATCGGAATTGGCTTCTGGCCTTTATTTTTACCAAATGATGGTCAACCATGAGATTTATTCGGGCAAACTGCTGCTGCTCAAATAAGTCGAATCTGGATTTATGGCAAATTAAAAGCGGAAGCCACATGCGGCTCCCGCTTTTTTCTTTTCCATTATGACCATCGAAGCTTACTTGAGCAAGACAGCCTTCCCGGAGGAGGCCTTGCCGTCAGCTTCCACATGATAGACATAAGTTCCGCTGGGGAGGTTAGCGCCATCGAATTCGATCTTGTGAATCCCGGCTTCCAGCGCACGCTGACACAACTTCGCTACAACCCGGCCAGTAATATCACATACGGTTAGATTGACTAGGGAGGCATGTTCCAACCTCAGCTCTATCGTTGTGACAGGATTAAAGGGATTTGGACAATTCGAGATATTCAAGCAATGTGACTGAGGTTGTGTCGGAGCACCGGATTGGATGGGAATCAGGGAATCCCTCAGATCCAAATCAGGAGCGCAGTCTAACAGAGACTGAACCCAGTGGAAACCCATATCCACTATTCCGTTATCCAGCACCATATCGGTGCGAGTGCTGCCCGGGATCATCTGGGAGGCGGGATCCCCGGCATTCACACAGGGGCTATTCGAGGCTTGCCCGGCGGCAATCTGGGACAGGAAGCAATAGCCGGCAGTGGGCAGGTTGATAAACAGCGGATCCGAGCTGATGTTGCCGGTTCCAGTCAATCCTCCTTCCACGCAGGAATACACCATAGCGACGGTGCCATATAGATTTGGACTGGTGGTGGCAACGTTGCTATAAACGATATTATTCCTTCCGCCCGCGACGCCATTTGAGTAAGTACTGATACCGGCTCCGTGAGCGGACGAGCTGTTCACGGTAGAACGATTTCTGGCGATGGTATTATTGTTAAACTCAGCCGTACAATTGGCCACTAAGATACCGCCCCCCTGGTAAGATGCGGCATTTGCGAGAATGAGGTTATTACGGAAGATGCTGTTGTCTGAATTTTCGCAGCGGATCCCGCCGCCTCCACAGCTTCCTCACGTACCAGCCGAAGAATTCTTCGCGAATACACTATGAGTGACATAAGCACCAGGGCTGTTATAGATGAAGATGCCGCCTCCGCTGGTGGTGGCGCTGTTATTGTAAAACAGCGAATTATCCACAGACAGACTGGTTCCCTGAGTGGCATAGATACCTGCGCCATTAGCAGCATTGCAATTGGTAATTTTGCAATGGGATATCGCAACATTAGCTCCAGCACAGTAGATTCCGCCTCCCCAACCACTGGGTGTGGTTTGATTTTTTGCATAATCCACCAGGCAATGAGTCATGATGCCAGAGGCGCCGTTATAGAACCGAACTCCGCCGTGTTTGCAGAGGTCATCGGGATTCAAACGTATGAACTTAATCGAGTCCTGAGCAGTGCCGAGTGCGAACAAATGACCATAGACATAAATGACGAAGTGCCCTGAGAATTTTAAGGTGGCTCCTGCCTGTATGGACAAAGTATCACCTGCTGCCACTTGGCAATCGCCATCTACAATGTACTCTCCGGAACCCAGAGATCCGGATAACGCACCATGCAAGTAGGGTTGTCCTACGGCAAATAAAGGGATCAGCCATAAAGCGAATCCGGCCAGCAGTGTGACTTTCAACTTGAACATAAACCCTCCTTCTAGTTGGAGTTCTTCACTCGATTTTATGCAATATAGGAAAAATATCCGTCAAAAGCAAGCATTTTTTAATTTTAGGAATTTTTCCATCTAAAACAAAGCCGGTAATAATGGGATAAGCTACTATCCTTGGTAAAACGGAATTGGCGTCAGCACTTGAATATCCGCCCCAACATCTAAATAAAATATATCGTAAATCTTAACGGAAGGCAGAAACAATTTGCCTTCAACAATTGTAGTAATTCCCAAATCCTATAACTATTCATACTGAGTGGCGGTTGTCTACATTATTCTGGTTAGGTGCTATTATGGAATATTACTCAATTCGAATTGGAGTATTAACTGGTGCGGCGATATTTTTTGTCTCCATCTTATCATCCTGCGCCTCTATACAACCTACCAATTCAATAAATACGCTGAATGCTGCTGGCATGCACGATTGTCAACAAGAGTACGATCAGGCTATTGCGCTCTTTCAGGCAGGTGAGTATCAGCGCGCAGAGGATGGGTTTAAACACCTTGCCAAATTAGAATTCTCGCAATCCCGGATGGAGGAATTGCAGTCATGGTTGGGGCGCTGTGAACTGTGTTTATCCAGCCCGTTCAAACCGGGGCGTTTTTGGGCGGTTGCAAGCGATGGTCTCAGTTCCCTTGAATGATCGAATACCAGCACAATGAAATAAACGAAGCTGTCCCAAAAGTCTTGGAAAGTCATTGCGAGCGAAGCGAAGTAATCTCATACGTTTCAAATAATAGGAGATTGCTTCGGGACTTCGTCCCTCGCAATGACGGTCTGGGTGACTTTTGGGACAGCCTTATTTCATTCCTGGTGGCGGCGCAGGGATTCGAACCCCGGACACGCGGATTATGATTCCGCTGCTCTAACCGGCTGAGCTACGCCGCCAGAATCTAACAATTTACAAATTATTCCGCTTGAAGTCAAGCTTTTTTACCAATCCTGTTTGTTCTCTTATTTTGCAGTCGCCGTGAATTTACTGATGCCATCCAGCAGCATCTGCACCGATATAACCGTCAGAATCATCCCCATTAACCGTTCCATCGCCGTTAGCCCCCTTGCCCCCAACCACCGGCTCAAATGACCGGCGCTGACTAAAATCAAAGCGGTAACCAGCCAAGCGCAGAGCAATGCCAGAATCCAATCAACAGTCTTTTCCGGCTCACGCGTGACCATCAGCAGAATACTGGCCATGGCCGATGGACCCGCAATCAGAGGCACTGCCAACGGGACAATGAAAGGTTCACGATCCATTGAATATCCGAACATGCCATCTTGATTTGGGAAGATCATCCGCAAGGCAATCAGGAAGAGGATAATACCTCCTGAAATACTGAGTGAAGGCTCGTTGATCTGCAACAAATCAAGGAGATATTGCCCTAAAATCAGAAAGAGGATTAACACACCTAGAGCGATAAGCAGTTCTCGAATGATAATCGGCCGACGGCGCTGGGGACTCACGTCTTTCAAAATGGACAGAAACACCGGCACATTGCCCAATGGGTCCATCACTAAAAACAACATGATGGCGGCAGAATAAACATTCATAGAGGGGGATGTCCTTGAATTATCGTCTTTTTTTGCAATATAGGCAAAGAAAAGGATATTGTCAAACGATTTCCACTCATTTTCATTAAACCGAAAACCCTGTCCGCAGAGACAGGGTTTTAATTTACTTCCAGATTGTCGGCAGATCTTGCCGGCGAATGGAATTACGACAGTGGCTGGGGAGATTTAAGGTCCAAGCTCGCAACGACGCGGGGCGACCGTATTTGGATCGGTTTCAAGCCCAATTCCAAGTTCACCGTAATGAACTTGCGCACCTGGGAGATGTGTAAAATATTCCGGTAATTCCAACTCGCCAGAATGTCCACTTCTTCCAAGGTTGCCGCCGCCACATGCAAGGCGTCTTCGCGGAATTCAGTTGCCAGGATCTTGCGATCCAGGTAGACGTCTGCTAAAGTTTCTGTGCTCTCCGTGATCACGATGATCTTGGGTTTACAGATCAATTGATCTGACAATGCCTGCTGTACTTCCAGGGAAGCTCCCCCAACCTGGGTTTGCAGCAAAGTTGAAATGACGGGGAGGTAGACCCCCTGGCGAAAATCATCCATCAGAGATCGAGACCATGAAGACCATCTAGGATTTTCATAGCCGAATAGTACGGTGGAATCCGTGTATACGCGTAGCGGGTAAATCCTGACCTCTAAGTTTGCCTATTATCTTCCACAAGTTTCATTCTCATATAAATACCACGATAGGCGAACTTTTCATCTTTTAAAATACTATCATCCTTGAAGTGTCAATAAATAATAATTGGCCTCAAAACATATTGCTGAATAAGTATACGCTTTTGAACAACTTCCGTTGGATAAAACCCTTGACTTATTGAGGGTTATTCATGGCTTGTTTTTTACGCTACTGATTTCGTTCCAAGAGAGCAATAATTTCCAAGTCGGGAGTCTGGGGAAATAAATCAACCGGGGTGAAGGAGCGCGGCTGGTAAGAAGTCAATAACCGCACATCGCGAGCTAAAGTTGCAGGGTGACAGGAAGCATAAATCAAACGAGGTGGTCCATATTCATTCAATAAGCTCAAGAGCTGTTTTGAAGCGCCGGTGCGAGGCGGATCTAGTATGACGACATTTTGCCGCTTTACAGTCGAAACCTTAAGTTTGGGCTTATTCAAATCCATTGCCAGATATTCTATCGGCCATCCGTGCTGTCTGGCAAAAGTCTCACCGGTCCGAATCGCGGGAATCGAGGCTTCAACCACAACCGCACTACCGCCTTGAGATGAGACATGCTCCAAGGCAAACGATCCGTATCCCCCATAAAGATCCAACGCGTTGGCACCAGGAGGAATCATCCCCAGAACGCCGCGAATCAGCAATTCCGCTCCACCCCGGTTGACCTGTGAAAAAACCACCGGGTCTATGGCCAGCTCACGATTACCATTAATTTTAAGATAAATGCGTGGGTCGCCATCTTCCTGAATAGTCTGAGAATTAAAGAAGCGCAAGTTCAGATTTGGAGCATGACGGATCTGCCATCCGGCTAAATCGCCAGACTGCAAAACCACCTTCAGCCGTGGAATCTCCGATTCCCCCTGAAAACGCTGAAACAGTACAGCCACGGCTTCACCCCGACCATTATCCCGAATGATCAAGCGGGCATTGTCAAATTCCGATTTTTGTTTATGATTATCACTGTATCTTGAAGATTCCTGGGTATGGCTACCCAACAACTGAACTATCTGTCCCAGAGCTCGGCGAACCGGTTCGGTTCCCAGGTGGCAATCACCGATAGGCACGAACTTGTTGAAAGCGATGTAACCTAAGCGCCAAGGCCCGTTTCCCATCTCCAAATGCAATTCCAGGCGTTCCCGGTAACCCCACTGCGCCGGGGAAGCAAGAGGATCATTTATAACCGGGTTGGTCATATCGCCGACACGCCTTAAGGTCTGCTCCAGGTGGCGAGTCTTCCAAGCCAGTGCGGCATCGTAACGCCATGCACCCAGAGGGGTATTCAGACAGCCATCTGATCGAAAGCGGCAAGGGTGCTGGATCCTGTCCGGCGCGGGTGTGACTATCTCATCCAACGCACCCATCAAAGGACCCTTGACTTCCGTGGGATCTATTCGGGCTGTGACGGCATCGCCCGGCACGGCGCCGGATATCATCACCACACGGCCTTCGGGAGTTCGAGCCACTCCCCGGCCATCCCAGGTCAGATCCTGGATAAGGTATATTGTCTTCATATCAGGTTATTATAGCGTTTCCAAAGATTATAGATGACCGTTCCTTGATAGTATCCGATCAGAGGTCGGAGTGATGACACAGTTCGCACTAAGTCGTTCGACTTGCAAAGCAGATTTTTCTTGCATTGCACATACTAATTTACGTATCTTTATAGTATCGGTACGTGAAAGGCTTCACGCTATGTTTTCCGAATATGAAACCCGAGAAACCGTTAGACGCCATTTCTTTGGATTATACTGAAGGAATCGAATTCACAACCACGAAGATTATAACGAAACATGAGAAATACAAATACAGCGGTGTGGTTAACGGCCTTGTCAATCCTCACGACAGGAATGCTGGGGTGCAGCATCGAGAGAGCGCCTTCGGAACCTACTGCTCTGGAAACCGGCTTGATTTACATTTCGGCAGAGGACCCCTACGGACATCAGGTTTTAGGAGCAGCCATCTATGTTGATGGGGACCTAAGACCCGAAATATCACCGGATACTCTAAACCTCACCACCGGCAATCATCAATTGAGACTTGAATCTGCTGCCTTTCACCCGTTGCTGGATACTATCCTGGTGGAAGCGGACACTTTGATCCAACATTCGTGTACACTAATTCCTTTGAATACAAACGTTGGATCGGTCATTGTCAGCGCCATGAATCAGACGAACAGCCAGGAGATCACCGGAGGGGAGATCTATCTAAATGGCGCTTCGACCGGCCAATTTACTTCTGACACACTGGAAAACATCCCGGTTGGACAACAGACTATCGGCGTCGGAATGCTCGGTTTTGACTATACCGACTCACTGATTGAAGTCACTTCCGGAGTGGCTACGGCTTTGGAACTGTCCATGTCTTCAGTCCCTTGGAACGGCATCCAGGTTATTTCTAATCAGGATCCTGCTTTAGTTTGCCTTGATGATCAATTAACCACAAGTCAGACACCTTGGGTGCTCACAGGGATAGCAAATGGCCTGCACAGCTTTAGTTGCTACCGGGAGGGATTCGCAACCCTAAATGATACGCTTTCCCCGGCGCTACAAACGGCTAATTTGTTCCATTACGGCCACGAACAACTTACCTTTAATTTGGAATCCTGGGCAGGTGGCGTGGGTCAAAACGTCGGGCAATTGGCACCTGGTTTTACCCTGCAATCGGATTTTCTGGATTCAGTCTCACTGGGAGCTTTACGGGGTCGGGTGGTCCTGCTGACTTTCTGGTTCAGCAATTGCGTCCCTTGTATGGAAGAGATGCCGGAAATCCAGGATGCTTACGAAGAACTTTCCCCTCTGGGTTTTCGGGTTCTGGCCATCAATTACATGCTGCCGGATAACCTCCAAACCGTGCAACAAATCCGCCAGCAATTGGGGATCACCTTCGAATTCCTGTTGGATTACGGCTATGTTGTCACGGAGCAATATGGTGTTTTCCAATTCCCTACCAACATTCTCATAGATCAACGCGGCGTTGTGAATCAATACGTCGGCAGCCTGACTCACCAGTGGCTGACAGAACACGTGCAGGCGCTGCTTAACCCATAACTTGCTTTACGGAGAAGCACAATGAAACAGGCATTATTCATTCTGATCCTGGTAACGGTGATGACGTCGGTAGCGGTAGCGCAAACCTTCAATTACCTGGCACCGGTCACTGAACTCCAGGGGACACTGAACCAAACAACGGCGTTCTACTCCGAAGTCAACAACCTCACGGCGAACCCAATAACCATGCAAGCCATCATCAACCGCAGCCAGGCTCCGATGAGCTGGCTGGCGGTGTATTGCATTGACACGATATGCTACAGCCCTTTCACCGACACCGTCGAATTCATAGCGCAACCGTTTGGGTTGGATTCCATCCTGGTGGACATCACCCCCTTCGATACTACAAATGACGGCTGGATAACAGTGATCGTGCAGCCCACTGGCCAGCCTTCCGCAGCACAATCCATCACCTTCCATTTGTGGCTGGTCTTGGGTGTGGAAGAAAACCCACTGACGCCGTTGACTCATGCCCTGTTAAAGGCTTGTCCTAATCCCTTCAACGCAACACTGAGTTTGAACTTCACGCTGGGACATGCGGCGATCACCGATTTGGCTATCTATGACCTGCAAGGGAACCAAGTTGCGCAAATATTCCAGGGGTCAGCCACGGCCGGGGCACACCACTTTACCTGGAATCCCGGGAATCTCGCTTCGGGAGTCTACCTTGCGAAGCTAAGCTCGGGGGGCAAAGACCAGGTGAGCAAAGTGGTCTATTTAAGATAAAAACGCAAAGACCAGCCTGAATAGCTGATCCTTGTCTTAAGGTCGTGCTGGGGCCTAAAATATCAGAGGACTCGATTCAGGTCATCCAGGAGTTTGTTAAGATCCTTGATGCCGTGCGTAGAAGCTGCATCTTCGATGGTCTCGAAGCTGGCTACTTCGCAGCCCACGCAATGCAGACCATACTCAATCAAAATTTTCTCGCTGCGCGGGTAGTGGGCAATCGCTTCCGCCAGTGTCGTATCTTTGGTTATGGGTCGTTCTGTTCTCATAGTTGGCTCCTTTCTCTCCAACGATAAAATAACACTCTACCGCCGCAAAGTCAAGCGATTTCTGGTCTTACCGCGTAACCGGTAGTGGTGGTACGATAGAAAATTAACTTAAATGGAAATTTGAATCATGGTAACATCCTACAGATTTTCCGAAGCGCCGTTGAAAGAAAAAATCCAAATTTGGCTGGGCGCCGTTCGAGCTCCCTTCTTCACCGCTGTATTGGTGCCGGTGTTGCTGGCTTCCGTCATGGCCTGGGTGGAAGGCGCGCCGCTGCAACTGGGTTACTTCTTCCTGACGTTGATCGCCGCTGTTTTCATGCATGCCGGCACCAACGTGATTAATGACTACGCCGACCACCTGTCTCGCTGCGATGAGATCAACAAGGATTTCCAAAGGCCATTCACGGGTGGCAGCCGATCAATCCAGAAGGGATTGCTTTCCCCCCGGCAGACTCTTATCGGAGCGTTGTGTTTCTTTGCTGCGAGTACCATTCTCGGGCTGCTGCTCGTTTACTTGCGCGGCCTCCCCATCCTTTACCTGGGTTTAATCGGCACGTTTTGCGGAATTTTCTACACGTTGCCACCTTTCAATATCGTCGCGCGTGGATTCGGCGAACTGATCGTGGGATTGTGTTTCGGCGTGTTGATGATGTTGGGTGCTTACTACGTGCAGGCCCAAACCTTCAGTCTGGCGGTGGTGGTAGCCTCGTTGCCCTCCACCCTGCTCATTGCCGGTGTGCTTTATATCAATGAGTTTCCAGATTGGGCCGCGGATGAAGCCAGCGGAAAGCGCCATCTGGTCGTACGCATGGGACGACAGCGAGCGGTGTACGGTTACTACGCCATTCTGGCCGCAACTTACCTCTCCATCGTCATTGGCGTATCGACCCAAATATTGACCCCCTGGGCGCTCCTGGGATTACTGACCATACCGATGGCGATCAAAGCCATCAAAGTCGCGCATGCTAATTTCGCCGATCCCGCCAAGCTGGTCCCGGCCAATGCCGCTACGGTAGGTATTCACTTGATGACCGGATTGCTGATGACTGTAGGTTATATGGTGAAGGGGATATTTTAGGAACTTTGCGCATTGCACAAAATCGCTCAAAATTAATGATATGCAGGGATCTGCGAGTAAACATCAATCGGGCTGCCGCTGACAGCCCGATTTTAATTTCCCAACTCCAAGAGTTTTATTACTGATCACTAGGCTCTGCCTGCTGCTCGTTTGATTCGGTCAGGATTCAGCTTGTTAACGAAATAGAGATTCCTTTCATAGAGTTCCGCCGGGTGGCCGGCGTGGCGGCATGATCCCTTAAAATATTAATCCCGACTAAAAATAGTCGGGCGCAGCGCTATTCCAATGGTATCACCTGGCTCGTGATGACTTACTCCATTATAATACCTTCTCATATAGAACAACGTCAGTTCCCCAATAGTGTTTGTGCAAATAGCCACACTGAACAAAGCCTAAAGACTCATACAACTTACGGGCCGCTCCCAATCCGGGGGCAGTATCAAACCAGAGTTTAACGGCGCCTCTTTCACGAGCCAGGGATTCGACTTTCTTCATCAATAAAACTGCATACCCTCGGCGGCGGTATTCAGGATGAACAACCAAATGAACCAGATGAATCGTTCCCAAACGCTCCTCGCAGCCCATAACTGCAACAAGCTTGTGCTCTTCTTCGATGACATAGTAAGGGTCGGCCTTAATCCAGCGGCGGACTTCATCGGCTTTGGCGGCGCGTTCATGTGCCAACCTTTCCCCCAAAGCGCTTACTTCTGCTGACCAGACAAGGTCGTAGAGTTTGGCTAATTCAATAGCGTCGTTGGGATTAGCTTGGCGCAAGCGCATGGTATTTCAACGATGGTGGTTTCATGATTCGATCTCCGATTCTTCATCAGCGATATCCAGCTATCGTTTTTTAACGATACCGATGTATTCGATGCTTCTCTACGGCCAATAGTGATAGCGCCGCAAAAAAGGATTAACTAATATCCCCCGCAGATCAATAAGATCCAATCCGTATCGAGTCATGATGGCGATCAGCTCGCGTGGGGGGATGAATTGATGATAATGGTGTGTTCCTCTTGGCAACAAATTCATCAATCGTTCACCCAGTATGATATACACAAGTTTTGCCATTAACGTCTTATTCACGGTCACGAAGCCAAAATATCCTCCGGATTTCAAAATGCGAGCGGCTTCGGCAACAGTGGCTTCCACACTCCCAACATGTTCCAACATGTCCGTGGCCGTAACAATGTCGAATTTTTCTGTTAGGAAAGGCAAATTCTCGGCTTGGCCTCGGACTGATCGCACGAGTTGGCTCTGCTTCACCATCTCCCGTCTCGCCAAGGATAAAACCCCAAAAGAGATATCAAACATAGTCACAGCAGCCCCATCGGCGGAAAAAGCTTTAGACAGGAATCCCCAACCACAACCTAAATCCACGACCTTTTTATCGCGAACCTCGCTTAGGAAGCGGCGAAAATATGGATATCTAAGTTCATTTTGCCATATCAAAGGGTTGTTGCGAGATAAAATAAATTCGGGGATCTCGTTGCTTAATAGATCATAACGTGATTGTTCATCCAGATGTCGGGTATCTCGAAGAGAGGCCGGTAGAGTAAATCGAAGCTGGGGTATGAACCTCATGCCAGATCCTTTCTTCCCCCCAGGAAAAGTTATTTTTTTGTACCAAATTCACAATTATGCGCGTTCGTGTGGCATACGCTCCCTCTCCTTGACCTTTCGTTGTTCCTGATGAAGGACGGGCCAAGGCGCCACCGAAGCGAAAAAGCGATCCTCCAGCTTCGGGGTTGATTTGGCGCCAACCCCTACAAGTTTCCCTAATTCGACGACCAGCCCCCTACTATTGAACTCGCGTTGGGCAGTGTCGCGGATTTGCGAAATCTCCATGGCGGTCAAATCCTGCGTGGCGACCAAATTATGGTGCGACAGAAAGTCAGGATCGGCGGACGGTACCGGTCTGCCTAATGCCAAAGCTTGTCGTCGTAAATCTGTCCCCACATAAGGTGTACTCAATAGAAAGGAAAACTCCTCCGCACCGTGACTGCGAAGCTTCCAAGCAAAGTTAAGCGATTCGTAAACTTCCTCAATACTGGTACCCGGCGAACCCAGTAAAAATTCACAGTTGACAGTCATCCCCGCAGCGCGTATGCGACTGACGACAACTTCGACATCATGTAAATCCAAGGATTTATTGAGCACGCGATGTAATACTCGGCGGCTGCCGGAACCGATCTCGAGACGCATATTTTTGCCCCCGGAAGCACGCATAACGGTTAAAAGCGATTCATCCAGGATGTGCGGATTTACGCCGCCGCGAGCCGTCCATACCACCCGTAAATTTTCCGCTCTCAAGTGGTCAAAGAGACGATGAGCTGCCATAGCGTCGTTGGTCAGACCGTCATCGTCGAAAATGAATTCCCGCACGCCGTAAAATTCGGTGAGATGGCGTACGCTTTGACTAATATATGGCGGTGAAAACCTTCTTGTCGGCCCGGGAAATATCAGAGGCATACTGCAAGAGGCACAGTGACGACCGCATCCGCGAGACGAAAATAAGGGAATTTTTCTCCCGCCAGCCGCCTTGAAGTACTTCTTCAAAGGTAGCAGATCATACGCCGGAAGCGGCAGCGTGTCGAGATCCTTTACCGAATTTGCACTATGGGTTTTGATGTCGGTGGCGAGATTACTTCGCCCCATGATTCCGGGCAAATTATCCGGATTTTCGCCGTCTTCCAGCGCCTGCAGCAACCGAGGAAACGAATTTTCGGCTTCCCCCAGAACCACCGCATCAACATCTGGGATGTTCAATACCTCGGCAGGTACGCAGGTTGGGTGATTGCCGCCGCAGACCACGAATATCTCCGGATGAATGGCCTTAACCCAACGCGCCAGCGAGCGCAACCGCGGCACCATACTGGTAAATGGAACTGAAAACCCGACTACCTGGGGTTGAAACCGTCTGATTTGAGCGGCGATTTCCTCTTCAGCCAGCCCGATTTCTATCCATTCCCCTTCGATGCGGGCACGGTTTTCCCATCCTTCCGTATAGGCATCCAACAGTTTCACTTGATGCCCATGATCTCTTACCACCGCCGCTATTATCCCCAAACCTACACTGAGATAGGGCGGCAGATGTCGTGCTTCGTCGTCTGTGACGATATTGGGTAATTGGATTAAGAATATTTTCACCGGATTTCCTTTAAAAGCGCTGATTTTCCGAAGTTTAAAATTATAGCTGCGGCGCGAAAAAAGCAAGGAAATTCGCCAGGGATTTGACCCCTCTTAGCCATATCGCAGTCAGATCGGCTATCTTTAGTGTCTTCCATTACTTTACAATAAAGTGATTTAATCTGTCACCCACTGTCAATTCTCTGCCATAATGACGCCAGTATCTGACAGGCGAGATTCAATGGTTATGTTAATAACTATATATTAATAACTTACGAAATTGGCCTATAGCTTGCTTTAATACTGATCAGATAACAACCATCCAACGAAATAACAAATAGGAGACAAGCCATGTTAATGAAGTATCGTCCTGCCGAATCCATCCTGAACCCGTTCTTTGAAGATTTTCTGCGCTCGGAGCTACCCACTCAGGAAGCCGACCTGATTCCTCGCTGCGACGTTCTCGAACGGAAGAATGACTATGTGATCTACGCGGAACTCCCCGGCGCGGTTAAGGAGAACCTGAAGGTGGAATACCAGAATCACCTGCTGACCATCTCCGGCCAGAAGAAGCCGGTGCTGCATCAAGACAGTGAGAGATTCTACCGCACCGAGCGTCTGTACGGCACGTTCAGCCGCAGCTTTCGGGTGGGCGAAGAGATTGATACCGGCAAAATAAACGCCGAGTACGAAAACGGCGTGCTGGAAGTAACGCTGCCCAAAACCGAGAAAGCTCAGCCTAAAACCGTGGACATTCAGGTAAAGTAATTTCAACCAAAAACAAACAGCGAAGTCCCCCTCTTGAGGAGACTTCGCTGTTTTGTATTTAGGATCTGTGAAATGCGCCGACAATGTGAAAAGAATCGCAAAATTTCTGAAATACCTCTTGACTTTCAGCGTTTTTCTTTATATATTAGAACGTCTTTATTTGAACATCTTTTTTAACAACCCTCAAAAAGTATTTCCTGACAGCATCTGGTATTTCAAATTGTACCACAAATGAACACTTTACGTATCATACCTCAACAGTTGTTTCCGGATTATACTTCTCGCACTGCTGGCTATCATAATCCTCGCCAAGGCCACCCGGCTGCATGGGCTTGACTGGTCGTCATCGTCCTGTGTCCGGGTGTTTAGTTTCTAAAACGCTCAAATCTGAAGTATAAAAAAAGCCGCCGTGGGGCGTGGCTGGAACCGTAACCCCACAGACGGCTGGTTGAGAACCGAACTCCGCATTTAGGTTTGGAGTGGTCTCTCTGGTTATTCTAATAAATCGTACGCCGATTTCCAAGAAGAGTTTGAGATATTTTTTAGGTTGTTTCATTTACTTTGCTCATCGCTTTTCGTTCTTTGAATTCCAGCAACCTGCGCGTTCTGCCTCCACGTGATGTCGGGTCTCTGGACTTGGCAGAGCAGAAGGGCGGACCGGGTACGCGCAGGAAAACTAATAAAAAGCCGCCGCGAGGGGATTGGCTGGAACCTTGACCCTACACGGCGGCGGGTGAGAATTGCTCTTAATAAACAAGAGCAATCTCGCCCTGTTAAACTAAAGTTAACAGGAGGAGTTCCAAATGAAGTACGTAGTTGTTTTGTTAGCACTCGTAATGATGTGCGCGGTTGCCTCGGCGGCGGTGCCACCTATGAATGAAGGCAACACTCACCCATCTTCAGCAACATGGGGTGGGACTGACATTTACCGCCACGAGGTATGGAGTTACCCCGGCAGCTGGAACCTGGATGGTGTTGCAACTTACAATGGAGGCGCACCTGGTGATTCAAAAATTGAAATTGGTGCCACTGTGTATGCCTGGATAGACATGACATTGGCTTATGACCAACTGACGTATGTAATTGGAGATGGTCTGCCCGGTTCGTGGAAAACTTCTCCCGCCAATCCCTTCTCATGCTGGGGAAGTTGCGGTTATAGCATTGACATCCTAATGGATGGACCAGGCGAAAGCGACGCACTTTGGCCAAATTTGACAAGCCTCACCAGGCCTGAAAGGCCGGTGGCACAATGGGGTCTTGACTATGGACAGGGTGGAAATATTTGGCGTGGGCGAGCTTTCACGGCACCAGAAGGTGTTGGCTCAGTTGTGACCTTTGCTCCATGGTTCGCGACTGCCTTCCACGGCGTCCACTGGGACGGTATGCCAGCAGATGGATGCTTCTTGCCTGCGACCACATACTATGGCTATCTGTATCATCGTGTGCTGATAAATGATCAGTGCAGAGTCGGTTCCTTCACAGGGTATGGTTACTTGACAGGTATGCCAATTTTATAATTTAAAGCTGGCTAGACATTCGCCTGGCCAACCTGAAGACTTGGCCAGGCGAAAATTATATAAATCGCATGGTGGAGTTGTAATGAGAAAAAAAATATGCAACTTGTTTATGGTTGGTATATGTATCGTAGGAATAATTGATTCCGCCAAAGGGGGATATCATGTGCAGATGGGTAATGCGATAAATGATATTAGGCTTCGCCCCGGGAGCACTAGCATGATTGAGTTGAGTATAAGTAATTTTGATGAAGAAACAGTCAGTTGTGAAATGAAAGCATTTGATATGGGTATTGATCTTTCAGGAACTACATTCGTTGATAGTACAGAGCATTATCGTGGGTGTGCAGATTGGATCACCTTTATTCCAAACTCTTTCAAACTACCGCCTGATGGAAAACAAATAGTAAAATGCAAAATTATTTCCCCAGTTCGAACAAGCGGCGGTTATTATGGTCTTCTCTGTTGTACGGTATCACCGCATTCGACAATTAATGTAAATAAGGGTGTTGGATTGCCGATAGGTATGCGCATATTTAGCGCCTTATTGTTATCAATTGATTCACCACATAATACTGCTAAGTTTCAAATCCAGGATATTAAACTGTCAATAGGTGAAAACCAAACTGCGGATAAATTTCGAACCATTAAAAATTGGCTATTGGATGTATCGATTCATAATTTAGGAAATGTCCATGATAAAGTACTCGCACGTGCGACAATTCTCGATATTAATAATCGTGTGGTTGAGCGTTCGAAACTCACTGCGGGTGAAGGATTTGTTTTCCCTGGGCATGAACGGACATTCAGTGCCAAAGGTAAAAAAGAATTAATAAATGGTGTTTATGGATTACATGTTGAGGTATATTCGTCAAAATTCAAGCAACTTGGCGAAATATCAACTCAATTCGCTGTTAACAATGATCAAATAATTAAGGAAGCAATTACTCCAGAAATGGAGAATATCATTAGTGCTATAAGACCGCATTTTACTTTGGAACCAACCGAATTAAATTTCAAAATTGTCCCTGGAGCTAAAAACACTAAAGCTGTTCAGATAACAAATCTTACAGGTGACACTTTGGGAATCCGCGCAGATCTGTCATGTTGGGAACAGAATGCAGCAGGCGAAATAACCCTCATATCAGATTCTGCACTTATGAAGTCTTTCGACCAATGGATCAATATTGAACCAAAATCTTTTGTACTGCAACCGCGCCAACATAAAACCTTGAAAATTATATGTGCGATGCCTAAGGGGAGCAGTGGTGAATACTATCCTGCCGTCATTTTAAATTCTATAAATAAGCAACTCTCACAAGAACCTGAATTCGTTCTAACGCGCACTGTAATTCTCAGCACTTCATTGAAAGGAACTGAAACTTATGGAATTAATATTACTAATTTTAGCACCAAGTATTCGAATTCTTCTGGCACCGAATTTTGTGTAGACATTAAAAACAATGGCAATATAAGCTGTAGACCTGAAATTACAATAATGGTCAGTGATTCAAAGGGGAGTAGCATTAGTGATCCTATTAATATTAGTGGTGATAATTCATTTGTTATTGCTAATAGAGCACGTACATTTCGCTACGTATGGCCCAGAGCTTTGGAAAAGGGCAAGTACATAGCAACCCTGAACTGCCAATTTGCCGATGGCAACAATCCTGTCAGGGAAATTTTCCCCTTCATGGTAAAATAATTCATTCGGGATATGACTAACTGCCTTTTTCCTCAGCTTTGAATATTTTCCCCCCAACACCCACCGGCTTCCTACCGCCGGTGCGGTTCACAGCCTGACCACCCCGGAGGTTGTCCTTCCCACGCCTTCGGGGTGGTGTATCATCGCCTAACCCGTTGATATATCGGATAAACATGAAAATGGAAAAACCTGGAAAATCCTTTTTGCTCGGACGGCCGGCCCTGCTGTTCTGCGTGCTACTAATCATGCTGTCGGCAGGGTTCGCAGCGCAGGCCGCCGATAATCCCTCGGACGTGCAGACGACGCTGCAACTGGCCCGCACCCTCCTGAACGATCATCGCTACATGGAAGCGGCAGCTCTGCTGGAACGTCAACTGGAAGTGCAGGCTCCAGGTTCGCCGCGCCTCGCCCTGCTGCTGCTTGAGGCTGACGCCTGGCTGGGGATGGGCGATCTATCCAAAGCCGGGCAGATCTTGGAAAAGGCCAACCAGCAAGCGGTCAAACCCTCCGAAAAAAAAGCGGTGGAAAAGCGCCGCGTACTGCTCGACAAGTTGGCCTTAAAACAGCCGCCTCTTCAACCTGTCGAAATAACGCCCAGTCCAGCGGATACCGTCACGGACGTCGCGGCGACTGCGTTTCAAGCCGGGCGCACGCCGGTGACCAATTCCTTCTTCGAGACCGACCTGCGCCAGGTACTGACAGACCTGTCCCAAGAATCCGGCGTGCCCATCCTGTGGGACGCCACCGTGCAGGGTCTGGTGACCTACGAAGCCAAAACTCAACCCCTGGAAGACGTGTTGCGCGCAATATTGTTACCTGCGGGATTTACGTTCACCTTGAAAGACGGGGCATACTTCGTGGGATCGGCCCGGCCGGAAGATCCCGCCTTCGGGCTGCTGTCCCAAACCGATGCGGTAGTCATGGCAAACTTGGACGCTACAGAAGCCATGGGGCTGCTGTCGGATTACTTCAAGCCGTACGTCAAGGCCTCCAAGTCCAGCAATATGATTTGCATCACGGCTCCACCGAACATGGTGGAACGCATCAAGAACGACCTGAAAACTTTGGATGCGCCGCCGGATCAGATCGTCATCGAAGTCATCGTCACGGAAATCTCCAAGGACGCAGCTCATCAGGTGGGGATCAACTGGTCGGCGCTGGATTCGACGGCTCAGAATGCCTGGAGTCTGGCCATCGGCAATACCAATATCACCAGCCCGGGCATCACGGGATATTACAGCGAACCGAACGTAAAAATCGGCCAAAACAACGTGGACATCATGGCGACGCTGCAAGCGTTGGTGACTTCCGGCGACGCCAAGATCCGGGCCAACCCGCGCGTCACTACCATGAACGCCCGTACCGCGCAAATCAGCCTGGTTACAGATCAGTATTTTATCATCCAGACAGGCAGCAGCCAGTATTATCAATACAACACACTGCAAGCGGTCAGTTCGGGAATCAAGCTGGAGATCACGCCGTTCACTTCCAAATCGGGAGAAATCACCCTGTACGTAAAACCCGAAGTGGGCGACGTCGCCGGCAACAGCTCCAACGGTCTGCCGGAAATCAACCGCAGAGCTGCCGCGACGTCCGTGCGCGTGAAGGATGGCGAAACCTTCAGTATCGGAGGCTTGAGTCTGCAAACGAGCAAGAACATGCAGAAGAAAATCCCGTTCTTGGGGGACATCCCCATTCTGGGTTACCTGTTCCGCTATGATTCGCATGATCGCAAAGATTCCGAGATTATCATCTTTGTGACGCCGCACATTCTAAAGGGATAGCTTCACAACCTGGACAAAAAACCAAAACCCCCGGGCGCTTAGGCCGGGGGTTTTTTACGAATTCAGGGTGATCTGCACTCATTTCATCAGCACCATTTTGCGGGTGGCGGTGAATTCTCCGGCTCGCAGCCGCACGATGTATATTCCCGCCGCCAAGCCGCCGCCTTCAAAGGTGAAGTTGTACTGCCCCGTGGATTGATCGCCGTCAACCAGTGTACTGACCAATCTTCCCGAGAGATCGTATACCTGCAAATTGACGGAGCCTGATGCCGAAAGTTGATAGTTAATAGTTGTCGTAGGATTGAAGGGATTGGGTGCATTCTGATATAGATGGCACTCCAAAGGTTGTGCAGATCTGTTGGTATATCCGATATCCGGGAGGTTCGGTTCTTCCGGAGAGGTGGCTGGCGGTATTTCGATGAGGCAGGCGCTGTCCGGCGGCGTTTCGGTGGCGGCCGGAATACCCATAACCAGAATATCATCAATGTAAGCGCCTTCTGAAATTTGATTGCTATCTGAAGTGAACAGAAAACGAAACCTGAATGTGCCCAATCCGGTTATATCGTAACATTTTTGGATCCAACCATTTGAATTTCCTGACCAACAAGCATTAGGGAAGTCCACCCAACTGGCCTCGCTGTAATATTGCGCTTTCATGATATCCGTCGCTGATTGAGAGTCATACCAGATCCAGAAACTGAAAGTCACGTCGGTATATCCGATGGTATTGATGCCGCAGGTGGTTTTTAAATAGAAGTAAGAATCCATACCGTTATCATACGGTGGGTGCGAAGGCGTTCCAAATCCGGCGCAATAGCAGGATTTGGATCCGGTATGCGGGCGTTGGGTGCGAGTATCCCAGTAATCCGGCCCATTCAAGCTGTTGTTATCACCCCAGTAATATATAGAACTGTTGAAACTCCCATTGAAGCCATCCGAAAAAAGGGTAATGGGAGGACCGGCGCCGGGCATGGCTCCATTGCTGAGTCCGAAGTTATTATTGGAAATGTCATAAACGTGAGTGTCACTGAAGGATTCGACCCGGATGCGGCTGGCGGCACTGGTCAGCCCACAGACGACCCAAGCTTGAGATCCTGTGTTGGTGATGTTGGTAAACAACCTCTCCCATAATCCGCCGGGGTAATTACGATTTAAAAGGACGTTGACACCTCCGGGGAGGAATAGCGAAGACCAGGCAATAGTGTACATTTGGCCAATTACCCAGGGTTGCCCGCCGCCATTGGGAGAATTGACCGTGATCTGCGGAAGGGACTGGCCGATCAGAGCGTTGTTTACGTTTATGCGGCCAGAACCGAGCTTTCCGATGTAAGAGGGGTTCAGGGTGTTAATGTTCTCGGCGTTATTCAAAATCTGAGAGGTGATCTGCAGCCGACTCCACGCCGGGCACTGGGATTTCAGTAGCGCGGTCAAACCCGCTACCATAGGCGCAGCCATCGAAGTACCGGATAAGTAAGAATAGGCCGGTGTATAATGATTTGAATAGGAGTTGTAAATGGAGACGCCGGGCGCCGACACATCCACCCAGTAGCCATAGTTCGAAAAATTCGCCTTCACGTCGTTTTGATCTGTAGCCGCTACCGAGATGACGTCGGGTCGGGAATTCAGGTAGACGGAGGTTTGGCTGTTATCATTTCCAGCAGCAACACAGACAGTCATCCCGCCCAGAATGGCATTATCAACCGCAGCGCCCAAACCTCCGGAATTGGACGAACCCCAGGAACAGTTCATCACGGTAACGCCCTTTTCGGCTGCATAGATAAAAGCCTGAGCGGCATACGACATATCCACATAGCCAATTTCCTGCCCCAAACAGTTGGCAGACCACCCAATGCGCAGGGGTAGGATACGGGTGCCGCGAATGGGGTAACTGCCTCCGGCAATACCGGCTCCACCCTGGTCATTATTGGTTATTGCGGCGGCAATGCCGGCAATGTGAGTGCCATGTCCATTAAAATCGCCGGGATCATTGTCCGGGATGCTGAAATCCTCACCCGGCCAGCCGCTGGTTACATTAACCCAATCCCATCCTCGGATGTCGTCAATATACCCATTGCTGTCATCGTCTACATTGGCCAGGCCATTGTATTCCACCCAATTCTTCCACATGTTATTGGCCAAATCGGGATGATTCCACAGCACGCCGGTATCTGCAATACCGATGACAGGCAGAGTATCCCCTCGTTGAACATCCCAGGCTTCGGGTGAATCCAAATCATGGTCGCTGGGATCATGATGATACCATTGATTGCCAAGGCTCGGATCACCGGGGACAAAATAGAAGGGGTGAATACCTACCGGTTCGACGTGTTCAATTTGGGGAATCGAGGCGTATCGTCCCAAAACGGCTTCAAGGCTATCCCCCTGGTCATCGTTGAAATAAAATATAAAATACCCTGATAATCCGGTAGACTTCCGACTTTCTGGGGATTCTGGAAAAAGCTTTTCGATCCGCTCGACACCAAATTCATGGTTCAGATTATCTACTGCGGTAATTCCGGTATGTACGAATCCACTTTGATTGGTGATGTGTGCTGGCATAGCGTAACCGTGAAACTTGACCACGAATTTGGCAGGAGAGTAAAATGCGGCGGATTCCAACGTCGGTAGGGCGGCGAAGAGATAAAGCGGGAGCGGGAGTAGGAGTATTATAAATGCGCAGAATCGTGGTGTAAGCATTGCCACCTTCCCAATATCAAATTTCAGTAATGCCATAATATAAAAAAGAAGTACCGGAAAAGCAAGTATATTTTGAGGATCATTAAAGATATTTTATCCTTTACTTTAATAAAAAAGGCGGCCATCATGGCCGCCTTCATCGTTACCGATTGGTTTCTTATTTCAGGAGAATCATCTTCCGGACCGCGGTAAATTCGCCGCTTCTTAAGTAGGCGAAATAGAGTCCGCCAGCCAGGGCTGATCCATTAAAGTCTACCGTATGGGTTCCGGCATTCTGCAGACCTTCAGCTAAAGTTGCCACCTGCTGGCCGCGAGCATTAAAGACAGTCAGAGATACTACTGAAGCTTCTGGTAAGTTGTACGTCAGCGTGGTCAAGGGATTGAAGGGGTTGGGAGTGTTCTGTTCCAGGCTGTATTCAGTCGGAATTGTTCCCAATTCCTGAATCGTTTCAGCTTTAAGTCCCCCTTGCGCCACTGAAGGCAAAGCCTCTGGATTCATGTCCACTACGGCGATTTCGCCACCGGGGAAACTATTATTCGCGGTGGGTACGCCGGTGATTTGGATGTCGTCAACATACGCGCCCTCGGCAGTAACGCTGTAATCGGAGGTGAAGTTAAAGCGATAGCGGAAGGTTGTGAATCCGGTCAGAGTATACGTTTTTTGCACCCAGCCGCCCGAACTGCCAGACCAACTGGAACTGGGGAAATCCACCCAGGCTGACCCGCTCCAGTACTGCGGTTTGACAAAATCATAACCGCTCTCGGTTTCGTACCAAATCCAGAAGTTGAAAGTCACGTTGCTGTAGCCCGACACGTTGACTGCGGATCCGCTCTTGGTGTAGAAGTAGGCATTCATGTAGTTGTCATACGGCGGATGTGAGGGTGTTCCCTTTCCAGCGCAGTAGCAGGATCGTGATCCAGCATGGGGGCGAGTGGTTTTGTTGTCCCAATAATCGCTGCCATTGCTCCCGTTGGAATCGCCACGGGAATATCGACTGGTATTGAAACTACCATCGAAATTATCCGAGAAGATGGTCACCGGAGTACCACCACCGCCGGTGCTGATAGTGAAGTTTGCATTGGATTCATCGTAAACGGTCGGTGTGCCGTAGGATTCCACGCGGATGCGGTTGGCCGATGCTGTGGCGCCGAACACCGTCCAGCTCTGCGAGCCGTCGTTGGCTGTATTGGAGGCTAATGTTTCCCACGTTCCACCGGGATAATTGCGGTTTAATTTGACGTTGACGTTTCCGGTCAGATTCTGAGAGGTCCAAGTTATCGTATAGGTTTGGCTCACTGTCCAAGTTTCGCCGCCGTTCGGATAGGCGACGGTGATGGACGGCGCCGGTGTCGAACCGCCTAAAGCCAGTGCGGCATTGATGCGGCCGGTTCCCAATTTACCCACAAAAGACGGATTCAAACCGTCAATGTTTTCCGCCGTGTTTAGTATTTGTGGGATGATCTGGGTGCGATTCCAGGTTAGATTCTGAGATTTCAGCAGGCCTGCTAAACCCACTACGCAAGGAGTAGCCATCGAAGTGCCGGATAACGAAGCATACGTGGCTGTGTAGTGGTTCGAGTAGGTGCTGTAGATACTGACGCCGGGCGCGGAAACGTCCACCCAGGTGCCATAGCTGGAGAAGCTGGCCTTCAGGTCATTCTGATCGGTGGCAGCCACCGATACCACGTCAGTGCGGCCACACAGATAGCTGGCCGTTTGATTGTTGGAATTCCCTGCTGCCGAGCAGACCACCATGCCATTGGCTACGGCGTTATCTACAGCTGCGCCCAAGCCTCCGGAATTGGATGAACCCCAAGAACAGTTTATAGCGCAAGCGCCTTTGGTCGTGGCATAGTAAAAGGCTGAGGCGGCGTAGGACATGTCTATGTAACCGACTTCCTGCCCCAGGTAACTACCCGACCAACCAATACGCAACGCCAGGATTCGAGCTCCTTGAGTGGGGTAATTGCCTCCGGCAATACCGGCCACACCCGTGGAATTATTCATCACCGCTGCGCTGATACCCGCGCAGTGCGTGCCGTGGCCGTTAAAATCTTTGGGGTCGTTGTCGGGCGTGGTCAGGTCTTCCCCACTCCAGCCGCTGCCCACGTTTACCCAGTCCCAACCTCTGAAATCATCCACGTAGCCGTTGCCGTCGTCATCCACGCCGGCTGTACCGTTCTGCTCTGCGGAATTGATCCAAACGTTGGAGGATAGGTCGGCATGTGCCCAGAGTACCCCGGTATCAGCGATTCCCAGGATGGCATTGGAGGCACCTTTCTGCACGTCCCAGGCTTGGGGCGAATCAATATCGTGATCATTTGTCTGATTGTGATGCCATTGACTGGTGTAAGAAGGATCGTTGGGCGTAAAAAACACTGGATGAATGCCCACCGGTTCCACATGCTCAACGACTGACAGCCCGGAGTAACGGTTCAGCACGGCTTCCAGCCTGGCTTGGTCGCTTCCTCGGAAATGAAAGACGTAATAACCTGAGATTTCCACGGCATCGGTTCCAGGAGTTGATCCGGGGAAAAGTTTTTCGATCGCGGTTACGGTATATTCTTGATTCAGATTGTCCAGCGCAGAGATTCCCGTTCGTACAGTGCCGTTTTCCTGGTGAGGATCAATCCCCACGCGCAGGTTGACGATAAACTTGCCCGGCGCGTAGTACGCACCAGGTTCCAAAACCGGCAAAGCTGCCCACAGAAGCATCGGTAATGCCAGCAGAATTAGGATGAGCGTTAAAAACTTCATATCTGCCTCCTGTAAGGTTTAGTGTGCTTCTTAAGTTACGATGAATCAGAGAGAAAATTAAAGGAAATAATTAGATGATTGTTGTGATGGGGGACACAAGAGCAGTGAACCTCAAAGAAGGCTATTGGCTTGGAGATGAAGAATTGTCTTTACTTCGGGAACCGCCACCCATATTGTTCATTAAACCTTGTAGCAACCTATCTTTCCAGCTTTTCTTTAGGTAAATTCAACCAGCCAGGACAGACAATTCAAATTATCCATAAGAGGGGCTATGAAAATCATCACGATCATAATGCTGCTGGCGCTGCTGCCCATCGTAGCCGGAGCCGGTGTTATCTTTGGCAATATCAGTATCATGGAAAAGGAAAAAATCAAACCTGCCGGCGACACTCTGCTGGTTGTATTGACGTCGGTGGACCAGCCTATCCCCGCTGATCAACTGATCAAATCCACGGTGAAGGATACCACCGACACTTACTCTGCTTTTAACCTGTTTGTGGATGGCACCGGCAGTTATTTACTGCACGTTCTGAGCAAAACCAAAGGCCAGGAGCTGATTGAACCGGTCGCCGTCCAGCTCTACGAGGAACCGGCGGAATTCAATCTGATATTAAGCCCTGATAAGTCTGGTAAAGGCAAATACTTATACACAGCTCGCCGGAAATAACCATGCCGGAAACACATCAACGCGACCGCTGGGATAAGTTGTCCATACTCCTGCAGCCGCTGGGCGGTTTATTGGCGGCATTGGCCATCGCTTTCATCGGTATTTACAGTTCCGCCAAGATCGAAAACGCCAAGGACAAGGAAACTCGTGCCCGGCTTTATATCGAATTGATGAGCCGACGTGAAGAGGCCGAAAGCGCTCTACGCAAGGATATGTTCGCTTCGATCATGAATTCCTTCTTAGGCAGCGAGAGAGATACTCCGGAAACCCGTTTGCTGAAACTGGAACTACTGACTTACAACTTCCACGAATCACTGAACCTGAAGCCGCTGTTCATGGAATTGAAGCGGCAGATCTCAAATGAAATGATCGGGGAGACCCAACGGCGCAAGGAAGGTTTGGATCGGCTGCACCGCGCTGCTCGAGAAATCGGCAAGAAACAAACCGCCAGCTTGAAGGGAGGCGGTGCGGCCTTCAGTAAAACCATCATCTTCGATGGTTCGGGCCGAGTCAATCCGTCCGTCGTATATGAAGATACGCTGACTTTGGACGGCATCACCCGCAAGTTCAGCGTGCGGGTGCTAAGTAACTATCTCGAAGATCGCGAGCTTGACGTCTTTCTAACGGTTAACAGCGTGCGGGATTCGATGCATTCCCTGGCTCAGAACAATGGCCGGATGGAGAACATTTCCGCTTCATTCAACGTCGGCTTCTTCGATTTCCCCATGATTGATAATATTCGCCTCTCTAACGACCAGCGTTGCGCCGTGGTTTTGCGGGATTTCAAGAATACCAGCGCCGAAATTACCCTGATCTATTTCCCCGGATCGCACGCCAGTCTGAAGGAAAAGCCTTACGTTCAGGAGGTTTTAGATAAACTTCGAGAAGAGGAGCTGGCGCCTTAATTCGCCAACCTCAAACACCAAGGGCGGGATTGCGATCCCGCCCTTACTTTTTTATGAAACCGTTAATTAGTATATCCTGTTATTTTTACCACTTACCTCGCCTCGAATACCCCGTATGCATCGGACATTCGTCCATGGGCGCATCATCTACCCGAAACACTTCACTGATAACGTTGGGGCAGGAAGGCCGGGCTTTTTGGAAGGAATCGGTGCAGATATCCAGTCGCACTACACCGTCAGGGACGGCAAAATCTGCTTCTTCCCAATTCAAGGTATCATAAGCCATGCGCATGAAGTTAGCCCAGATGGGTAATGCGGCGCGTGTGCCGGCCATGCCTTCGCCTAAACTTACCGCCGGATCATCCAATCCCACCCAGACACCAGCGACCATTTGAGGAGTGAATCCCACGAACCAGGCGTCGGTGAAATCATTGGTCGTGCCGGTCTTGCCTGCTGCCGGGCGATAGAAATGGAACATGGCGCGCGTGTTGGCGGCCGTGCCGTGATCCACAACGGTGCGCAGCATGTCAGTCATGATGAAAGCAGTCTGTTCCGATAAGGCTACTTTGCGCCTTGGAATCTGTTCTAAAATCACATCGCCTTCGCCCTTGATGATACGCTGGATCCCGTAAGGCTCACATAGTACACCGCGATTGGCGTAAGCGCCATAGGCCGCGGTCAATTCGAGGGGAATAACTCCACAAGCTCCCAGTGCAATCGCATCCACTTCGTCGAGCTTTGTTGAGATGCCCATCTGGTGAGCATAACGAACTACATCGGAGGGGCGCACGACTTCCTGAACCAAGCGCACGGCAATCAAATTCAGAGACTTTTTCAACCCCTCGCGCAGCGTAGTTAAACCGCCACGACTGCGGTCATAATTTTCTGGCGCCCATCGCTGGCCGCCCGGCAGATTGACGACTACTGCCTGATTTAATAAACGATAGGTGGGTGGATAGCCATTATCTACAGCGGCGGTATAGGCAAAGGGTTTGAACGCTGACCCAGGTTGACGTATGGCTTGTACCGCGCGATTGAACTTGGATTCATTGAAGTCGCGACCGCCGATCAATGCCAGGATCTGCCCGGTCGAAGGATCCAAGGCTACAAACGCGACCTGCACCAACGCCTGCGCCGCGAAGAGGGTATCCAGCCGGGCACGGTCAGCGATGATCACCTTATATTCGTCGTAGGTGATTTTAGGATATTTGGCGCGGATCAATTCCGGAGCGATATTCCGGTAGAAGCGTTTGGAAAAGGTTTTTTGCAGAGAATCCAATTGATCCTGAACCGCTTTTTCCGCACAAGCCTGCAAGCGGCTGTCCAGCGTCGTGTATACAGTCAGACCGTCCTGATAGTAATCGAAACCGAGCGAATCACCCAGCGATTCCAATTGCTGTCGGAGAGTTTCAGTGAAATAGGGCGCCGTTCCCAGATTCCCTAAATCAGAACGTGGAACAACAACTAAAGGCGTCTTGAGAGCTGCCTCATAGCGTTCACGGTTAAGGTAGCCGTTGTTCCGCATGAACTTGAGAATCAGATTGCGGCGGCCCAAGGCAGCTTCAGGACGTTTGTAGGGGGAATAATGGGAGGGCGCCTTCAATTGTGCAATCAATAGGGCACACTCTTCCAACGTCAATTCCGTTACATTCTTGCCAAAGTAGAGTTGCGCTGCGGATTCAACCCCGTAGGCTCCGTGCCCAAACAGGGATTGCGTCAGGTACATCTCCAGGATTTCCGGCTTGGAATAAGTGCGTTCGATCTGTAGGGCGGTCAGAGCTTCCTTCAGCTTGCGATTAACGGTTTTCTCCATGGAAAGATAGAGGTTTCGCGCCAACTGCTGCGTCAAAGTGGAAGCTCCCTGACGAAAGGAGAAATGGAAGACATCAAATATCGCTGCACGGAATAGACGCCCCAGATCCATGCCCCAGTGACGATAAAAGTCCCGGTCTTCGGTGGCTAATAGCGCCTGAATCAAATCTTCCGGGATCTGCTCCAGGGGCACATATAACCGCCGTTGAACGTACAGTTCCTTGATGACTTTCCCATCGGCGGAAAGCAGGGTAGTGGTCAAGCGGGGGTTGTAATGCTCCAATTGCTCCAGGGAGGGGAGCTGCTTGTACAGCACCGCCAGGTATATGCCCATACCGATTCCGGAAATGACCAACAGAATAGCGCCGATCAACGCCAGACGAAGGGTTTTCCTTAGCACGCCGGATAGCTTGATTTTTGTGGATTTGGAAGCGGACAACGAAGATTACCCCGGTTGATTCTACAGATCCCAGACAATATCGCCAATCGGAGGCCGGATGTCAAGTGCCAATCGCGAAAAAAGCCAAAGGCAATCCGGTATGAGACGGACTGCCTTTGATACGATTGGGGAGTGAATGGGTTCCCGGGGCATTCGCCACCAGAATGAAATCGGGTCTTGAGCTCTTTAGGGGTTCAGGATATATTCTTTTTCACATCTCTCAAGCCACGGCTTCTCCCAATACTTCAGAGTCATTACGCCGTCCTCAAAGGTGGCGTAGGAGTTGTGCTTCAGCCAGTCGCCGGTGTTGACATAAACACCGGATTCCACGATTTCCAACAACGGTTCGTGAGTATGCGCGTAAATCACGTAATCGAAGCCTTCCGTGATTTTTTTGGTGGCTGCATCACGGTATGCCACACCGTCAACATCCCAGCGACGGCCGGTGTGGTTGCGGCTGGTGCGGCTGCTTAAGTGCGCCAGTTCCAGGCCGACATCGGGATGAAACCAGGCGTAAAGCTTTTGGTTGACGGGATTGCGAAACACTTTGCGCAATGCCCGATAGCCCCAATCGGCCGGTGATAGGCCATCCCCGTGGAACAGATGGAAGCGTTTGCCGCCGGACACGAATTCGTGTGTTTCCATGTGGATGACCGCCCCGATCTCGTCCTGCAGGAACCGACTCAAGGCGAAGTCGTGATTACCGGCCAAGTAGTGGATCTCAATGCCCCGGGATCGAATATCCGTCAACTTGCACAGGATGCGGAAGTGTTTCTTCAGAATGACGTGTTTCCATTCGAACCAGAAATCGAAAAGATCACCCATGATGACCAATGTTTTCATGCGCTCGAGGTGGTGATCCAAGCAGGCGAACAGCCGGTCGCGGCGCGCGATCTGATCCTGGGGTGTCCCCAGACCGAAATGAGTATCGGAGAAGAAGAAGATCATACTAGGTGTTTTTCTTGATCACCCTACCCCTCATAATAAGGGGGGCAAAAAGGAATTAGCTCTCTATCCCTTTACGAGCTTGCACGCCGGAGGCGTAATAATGTTTAATCTCCAGCATCTCTGTGACGAGATCAGCCTGCTGGATCACTTCAACCGGTGCGCGGCGTCCGGTTAGCACCAGTTCCGTATGTTCTGGGCGGTCAGCCATCACGGACAGGATCTCTTTGGTGGAGACCAGTCCGAACCAGTGCGCCACCAGAATCTCGTCCAAGATCAATACATCGAAATCACTTTTCTCCAAGGCCTGGCGAGCACGGTATAGACCCTTCATGGCTTCCTGACGATCCACGTCTTCCACCTCTTCGCGGCGAATGCAGCGTGATCGTCCGGTCTGCACGATTTCAACCATCGGAGCCAGCTTCTGTAACGCAGTGATTTCGCTGTAGGGTTGGCCCTTCATGAACTGGATGATCAACACTTTTAATCCTGCACCGACAGCTCGCAAGGCCAGACCTAAAGCCGCAGTGGTTTTACCTTTACCATCCCCGGTGTAAACATGTACGTAACCTTTTGGCAGTTTCTTCACGGTTATTTCGTCAGCTTTAAAGCGATAGTTCGCAACGCTTCGGCGGCCAAGTCCACGCTGTGGCGCTTCCGATCCGGCACTCCACCCAGCTCGGTAGCTACATCCTCACCTTGAATCTGGACGGCTTGTTCCAAAGGCAGCCCCACGGCCAATTCCGACATGGCGGAACAAGCTGCAATCGTGCCCGAACAACCCCTCACCCGGTAGGTTACCTTGCCGATTTTCCCATCATCCACCTTGGCGAAAATACGAATGCGGTCGAAGCAGCCTTGCCCGGTATAGTGGACGTCCTCTACTGCGTCGGCCTCCTCCAGATCACCGATGTTGGCGGGAGTCTGAAAATGACGCATATACTGCGGGCTGTAGAGCATCAGGCCTCCCCGCCTTCGGTCATGGCTTTGGATTTGTCGGAGGCAGTCTTCTCGCCGTTATCGGCGCCCATTTCGAATTTATCCCGTTCCAGGATGCGCACGATCATCTCTTGAATGCACTTCATGGATTCCAGTTTTTCGGTTACTTCTTCTCGAATGTTCGCTGCATACATGGGATCGGTGCCCTGCAGGGAAACCTCCACGTAGACTTTGCCGCCTTCGATCTTGATGTAATTGACCATCCCCATCGAAACTATCGAGCGGCCGGTTTCGGGATTGATGACCCCTTTCAGAAGGCGGCGGATAGTCTGTTCGTTGAGCTGGATCTCCTCTTCGGTGGCCAGACCGTGAGCGATCTCCCACTGCTTGATAGCTGCCTTCAGGCCGTTGACAGCTAACACCGAGCAGTGCATCTTGATTGCCGGCAAACCGCCCAACCGTTCGGCCACGACCTTGGGATGGAAAGCTTTGACTTCCTCGATGGTTTTGCCTTTGGAAAGCACTGTGGCCATAGAGGCTGTGGCGATATTGGAGGCGCAACCGTACGAACGGAATTTGATATCTTCCAGGATATGAGTATCCGGGTTTACTTTGATGGTGAAAGTGACCATGTCGCCGCAGGCTGGCGATCCTTCTGTGGCGGTGGCGTCGGGGTGTTCCAATTCACCCACATTTTGCGGGTGCGTGAAGTGTTCGATCACTTCGGGGGTATACTTAAGTGCCATTATCGCTCCTGGATTTCAGGATTTGGTAATCGGGATTCAGAGATTTACAACTCTTCCTTCTTCTTCTTGTAGAAAACTTCACCGGAACCTTCGGTTTCAGAGTGTTTTTCTGGAACAAATGCGGTCATGGAACGCAATAACTCCACCACCTCAATGACTTTCTTGGCGGCGATGTCAGTTTCTTCGATGGTATTCAATTTTGAGAACGAGAAGCGGATGGAACCGTGCGCGTCTTCATGTTTTAGACCGATAGAGGTTAAAACATTTGAGGGGGTTAAATTTTTGGAAGAGCAGGCGCTGCCGGACGAAACCGCCACTCCCCTCATGGATAAGTGCATGAGAATCGCCTCGCCCTCGATGTACTTAAAGGTGATGTCGGCGTTGGTGGGGAGGCGTCGGTTGCCGCGTGGTCCATTCAATCTGGTATGGGGGATCTGCAATAACTGTTCGATCAGATGGTCGCGCACTGCCGACATGTGAGCAGAGTCCCGCGACAGCGTCTCAAAGGCGAGCTTTGCCGCCGCGGCGAAACCGATGATTCCAGGGACGTTTTCCGTACCCGGCCTCATGTTGAACTCTTGGGGTGCGCCTTCCATGATTTTCTTTAAGTGAACACCGCCGCGCACGTACAACGCGCCGATTCCTTTAGGACCGTGTAGTTTGTGGGCGTTGAAGGAGGCAAGGTCTACAAGGTCGTTTGTCACATTTAGAGGGACCTTGGAAAAGCTCTGGGCTGCGTCGGTATGGAATAAAACGCCGGCTTCGCGACAAATCATACCCAGCGCCTTTATGTCCTGAACCGTGCCGATCTCATGATTTCCATGCACGATGCTAACCAGAAATGTTTCCGGCGTGATGGCTTTCTTCAAATCCTCGGAATTCACGAAGCCTTCGGGATCAACGTCCAGCCAGGTTACCCTGAACCCATCTTTCTCCAACCGTTTGATGGGATTGATTACGGCATTGTGTTCGATCTTGCTGGTAATCAGATGGCGACGCTTCGAGGAGGCATTGGCGGCAGCACCCAGGATTGCCAAATTGTTGGCTTCGGTGGCGCTGCCGGTAAAGATTAGCTCTTCAGGTTTCGCCCCAATCAGCCCAGAAATGGTCGCACGGGCTTCGTTGACCGCTTCCTCGGCTTCCAGGCCCAATTGGTGCAAGGAGGCTGGGTTGCCGAAAGCTTTGGTGAAAAAGGGTAACATGGCCGTGACAACCGGATCCAATAAAGGTGTGGTATCGTTGTTATCAAAGTAAATCAGACGGTCTTCCATCCTACTTCCTGCTCCTTAAAAGGTCATGGTTTTCAGTTGAATGACTGATTGAGAAAGAGTATCAATCATTTCGTCTATTTCGGATATTTTTGTCTCCCAACTCAAGGAGAAGTTTAAACTGGAGGAGGCCTGCTGGTCAGCAAATCCCATGGCCTTCAACACATGTGATGGCTTGCCAATCATGCTCGCGCATGGTGAACCGGAGGAGGCATAGATTCCGGCTTGATCGAAGTGCGTAAGCAATGCTTCCGACTCCAGTCCCTCAATCCGACAACTTAAAATCCCAGGAGTGCGGGAAGGGAGGTCGGCGTTAATAATCAGATCGGGAATTTCTTTTAAGCGAGCCTTCAGATAACCATCTAATTGCTTTAATTTATTGAACCTGGATTGTCTTTCAGAAATCGTTAGCTCAGTCGAATGAGCGAAACCCACGATACCTGCCAAATTTTCCCGGCCTGAACGGCGGCCCATCTCCTGTGGGCTACCCTCCAAAAGAGGTTGAATACGAAGACCGTCGCGCAGATATAAAGCCCCCACTGAAGATGGTCCACCCAAAATTTCTGAACTAATGGTCAGGGCATCAACGTTCAGGTCGCGAACGTTCACTGGAAACAATCGGGCGGCCAGCGAGGCATCACAGTGAAGGGGCACGGATGTTGACTCCTTTACCAAGTCAGCAATTGCTTCGATTGGTTGAACGATGCCGGTCTCTGCCACCACCCAGGAAACGCTGGCCAATTTCGTATAGCGATTGATCAGCTTTTCCAGGGCCGACAATCGCACCTGACCATTTGCATCAACAGGAATTAGCGAAGCCGAAAACCCCCACTTTTCTAAAGCTTCCACCGGACGCAGGATGGAGAGTGGTTCAACCGCCGAGGCCAGCAATTGTCCATTCTCATGAACCATGAGCAGACCCTTGACGGCCAAGTTATTCGATTCCACTTCACCAGACGTGAAAATGATCTCATCCGGCGAAGCGCCGATGAACGCCGCCACCTTCTCGCGAGATACCTTTAGCGCCTTGGCTGCCTCGCGACCCAAAGCATGGGAGGAAAGTGAATTCCCGTAAACGCCCTTCAGGAAAGGCATCATCGCCTCCAGCACGCGAGGATCTAAGGGCGAACCGGAGAGGTAGTCGAAGTAAGCGGACATGATCATCTCATCGAGTACAGGCACCCGCAGTAATTCTGCCGGTAAAGGCCGAACTGCCTGCTGAGTTCGACCGAACGTTTAAAGCCATCCCTCTTCTTAAAATCTTCACTGAAATAACCCAAGCCAAAATCTCTCGCGATGGCTTCCCCCAACTCGTGAACCATGGTGGTTTTTTTATGGGGGCTGGTGGTCAGTACGGTGCCGATGGTATCGAAACCGGATTGATGAGCCTGCTCAGCCGTGCGTTTCAAACGAAAGGAAACGCATAATCGACAACGCTCGCCTTTTTCCGGTTCCAGTTCGTGGCCTTTTACGGCCTCGAACCAAGTTTCGGGATTATACAATCCCAGCTGATAATCCGTCCCGGTGTGACAAATCAGCTTCAGAAATGCTTCCATTCGCCGCGCATACTCTTCGGATGGATGGATGTTTGGGTTGTCAAACCATAGCCTCAATCTCTCCATACCCTGCAGCCTTTCCAGAGCTACTGTAGCATCTGGAGCACAGCAAACATGCAACAATAACCGCATTACCCACCTTCAGCCGAAAGTATAGAGCCGATGAATTCCCCCATGGCGCGATCCACTTCCGCCTGAATGCCGTCATAATCCTGCTGCATCGTGATATATCGGTCGCGATCGTTAATCTCAGCACCGCGGCTTGCGGCGATTCTTTCCGCCAGAATTAGATTCTCCAGAACCTTTCGGATAACTAGAAAAGATCGCTGGGGTGGCGCATTAGCCAATACTTCAGTTAATTTGATTTTTAGCAGATCGTGGTAGCTGCCTTCAAATGCAAACGGGTCTCGCATGAGGGAATACCTATATGATCAACATACGCGAAGTTACTTCAGCCGTTAGTGGAACGACCGACAGGATTTTCTCGCGTCCCGACTTTTGGCACTGCACCGCGACCACCGGAAAGTCCCGGCCATCGCTGTAGCGAGCCAGGATACATGCGGCTTCATGCAGTTCTTCGGGATTAGCGCCGCCATCTAAGAGCGCCACCGGACCCACCACGTCTTTGGCACGCAATGCCCAGCGACCTTGCAGATAGCTTTCCAGAAAATTGTTTTCGGCCTCATCGCGACCCACTACCATTTTCAGCCCGCTTTGAAGTCTCAAATGCCGGCCAACTTTCAGAATGACAAAGTCTTCCAGCGTAACTTGATATCCTTTGGGAATATGCTGCAAATAATCGAAGAATTTGCGCCCAAATGCTGGGTCGGTCAGAAAGCAGCAGCCGCCTGCCGGTTGGGGGAAATCGGTCAATCCGAATTCAACCGCTAACGCCAGTTGCGGCTTGCGTGAACGACCCGTGATCCCTTTTAATTTGTTGCGATCCACCCAACCGATTTTTTCTGGTTGTGTTTCCGGTAATCGTAACGCCGATAAGGGCCGTAAAAGCAGGCCGTCCATACCGCTCTGCTTTTCGATCTGACGCATGGTGAAACGATGCTGTGTCATGGGCCGTTGTCCGATGACTTCACCCGTGAAAACGAACTTTGCGTCGAACTGAGGCATTAGCGCCCAGGCATGACGAAGCATCATGATTCGGCAATCCACACAGGGGTTGGCGTTCTTGCCGTACCCCCAGCGTGGATTGGTAACAATTCGTAAATACTCCTGCGACACATCCACTATTTCCACAGGAAAATTCAAGTCCGATCCAGCACGCAGGGCTTCGTGGCGCAAATTCGCTTGCTGATCCTTGCGACGGCGCACCTGGCGGCGGGTATCGGAAATGCAGAAGCCGGTGTTGAAGTTTACGCCGATTACTTCAATTCCCTGATCCAGCATTAACTTCACGGCCAAAGTGCTGTCCAGGCCTCCTGAAACAAGGCCTAATGCCCGAATATTGCTCATTCTTCCAGCATATCGGAGCTGAACCCTAACTTACCTTTCGCTTTGTCGCTCATCATTTTAGGATTCCAGGGCGGATCCCAGACGATGTTCACCTCGGCTTCTCGAGCGCCGGCCAAGCGGCGGATAGCGTCTTCAGCGTTGGATTTAAGGCTTGCGTGCAATGGGCAACCCTTCATCGTCAAAGTCATCGCCACGGTGACTTTGTCCCCCTCTTCAATTTTTACGTTATAAATGAAGCCAAGATTGACCACATCAATTCCGATTTCCGGATCGTTCACAGTCTCCAGCGCTTTCAATACCGTTTCTTCGGTGATCATCACGAATCAACCTCCTTTAAGTGTTTATGGATTTCGTTCCAGACTGCCAGGAAACTTTTTGCTGCTTCGGTCGTAGGTTGCGCCACCACAATGGGAACACCCGCATCAGAATGCTCCATGATTCGAGGGTCCAGCGGTAAACGCCCTAATAAAGGTAAACTCAGCGATTCGGCTTCCCGTCGGCCGCCACCTTCCCCGAAAGGATGCGATTGGTGCCCGCAATTGATGCAGGTATAGTAGCTCATGTTCTCCACAATGCCCAGAATGGGAACATTGACCTTCTGGAACATTAATGCGCCGCGACGCACATCAGCCAGAGCGATATCCTGAGGAGTGGTTACGACCACCGCGCCATCTAGTTTGAATTTTTGCGCCAGGGTCAGTTGCACATCGCCTGTGCCTGGTGGTAGATCGAGAATCAAAACGTCCAAGTTGCCCCATTGGGTGTCGCCCACAAGCTGCTCGAGGGCTTTGTGCACGATAGGCCCCCTCCAGATCAAAGGTTGGTCCTCTTCGATTAGGAAACCGATGGACATAACTTTCACACCGTATTTTTCCAGTGGAATCAATCCCTGCTCGCTCATTTCAGGTTTTTCATGAATACTGAGCATGGTCGGTAAACTTGGGCCATAGATATCGGCATCCATTAGGCCAACTTTGTACCCGGATTGTGCGGCAACGCAAGCCAAATTAACGGCAATCGTACTCTTCCCTACGCCGCCTTTCGCCGAAGAAACCGCTATGAGCCGAGCTACGCCCTTGAGTGGCTTAGGAGCCGCCGCCATCTCTTCCGGGGCTTGTCTTGCCTCCGAGGACTGGGCAGTCGTTTCAATTTCCAGATGGACATTTTTAAATCCGGATTCAGCCTTCAGTAGACGTAAAGCCTCTTCCCGGACCGACTCAACGGCAGAATTGTCAGCGTTCTGCATAGCCAGCGTAACATCCAAGGTACCTTTTTCCACACTGATACTTTTCACCATGCCGAAAGACGCGATATCGCGCGAATAACCGGGGTATTTCACCTTTTTTAGAATCTCCATTACTGGAGCATTTTTTGGTTTATCGTGAGGCATTCGAGCTCTCCCACCTAATTAACCAGCGACCGGCACTTGAAGCCATTTCATGCGACTGCGCATGCGGATCGCTTGATCCATCATTTCCTTCAGAGTTACTTTTTCCAGTTCGCTAAAAAGCGACTTCTCGGCCCTGGTAAAGGCCTCTTTGATGACGCAGTCGGCAGCCAGACCACACTCGCGCCGGCTGCTCAAGGGGCTGTACAGCGGAGTAGTGCCTTCGATAGCCTGGGTGACGTCGCGCAGCGTGATTTGATCGGGAGTCTGAGCCAGCATATAACCCCCATGCGCCCCGCGAAAAGATTTCACCAATCCTGCTTTGGCCAATAGTTGAAAAACCTTGGCCAGATAACTCACAGGAAGGTTCTGGGCTTTGGCGACGTCCGTTAACAGAACCACTTCATCAGGCCGTTGCATAGCCAAATACAAGAGGCCATGAATAGCGTACTCACATCCAATCGAGAATTGCATACGTATTTCGGATAATTCGGATAGTTATTGTCCTAATATAATATGATTCGCGTCCCTTGTCAAGCATTTTTTCAGGAATTTTAAATTTTCGCTTGCAGATGGCGGAAAGCAAGGCTATATTATTCTTTTTGTAGGATTCACTTAACATTACTGATCAGTCTTCGGGTTACAAAGATCCCTCATGAAGTACGAAATAGACTTGTACCCCACTCCGCCTTATGATTTTCAACGCTCCTTCAGCTTTCTAAAAGCCCGACCGGATCCCATGGATCGTTTCGACGGGGAGATATTTCAGCGCATCTGGAGTTTGGAAAACAAACAATGGGCGTTCTTAAGCTTGTTTTCAGTGGGCACAATAAAATCACCTCGACTTTTGCTCATCCTGGAATCCGATTTTCTAACCGATGAAACCGTTGGTGGGATTATTCGCCAGATAGAAACGGTCTATTGTTTGAACCTGGATTTGAGTGTCTTCCATGATGCGATTAAAAAGGAAATACAGATTTTTACCTTGACCCAGAACTTTCTGGGCATGAAACCGGCGTTGGAACCAAACCTGTTCGAGGCCCTGGTATGGGCTATAACCGGCCAGCAAGTGAATTTAGCATTTGCCTGTGCCGTTAAAACGGGAATGCTGGCCAGATATGGAGAGCGTATCTCGTTAAAAGGGGAAGTTTTCTATCGTCATCCGGACCCGGAGGATCTGGCGAATCTCAATCCGACTGAATGGCGCGCCTTCAAAAGCTCCGCACGCAAAGCTGAATATATCATCGGTTTAGCCAAAATGATCTGCAATGGCTTTGATCTGGAAGCACTGCGACACCGGACTGACGATGAGATCGTGGCTCACCTGACCACCCTGCGTGGTATCGGCCGATGGACGGCGGAATACGCTTTGATTCGGGGCTTGGGGCGCTGGGACACCCTGCCGGCCACAGACGCCGGGTTGATCAACGGAGTGCGTCGCGCGTATGAACTGGATCACCGACCATCCACCGAAGAGATCGTCACCATAGGCGAACGGTGGCGACCTTGGCGAGGCTTGGCGACTTATTACCTTTGGTGGGCAAAGTGATCCTTCACTGGCATTTAACGAATTGCTGTGCATTTTTATTGGTGATGAAACAGGAGCCACGGTGAAAAAGTTGTTTTGTATCCTATTTGTAATGCTGGTTTTTACTTGCGAATCTTCAGGCCGCTTGATTTACGTAGAAAGTTCCTGGCTGGGAGTTACCGGGTCGGGTTCAGCTTACGAGCCTTACGGTGATTTACAGCATGCCATCGACGTCGCCTCCGACGGCGATACCTTAATCCTTAGAAACGGAGTATATTCCGCCAAGGCTGGGCCATTTACAGAGGAGCTTTGCGGCAACTGCGGGGAACACCGCACTACCGTCAACGCCAGCCGAGGATTTCAAATCGAAGGTAAAGCTCTGACGATAACCGGCACGGATGCCGCTAAAACTACACTCATGACCAATGCCGGCTATGGAGTATTGTTTCTAAACAGCCGGGGTTCCGTGCTGGAGAAGGTCACGATCACCAAAGGCGTTCGCGACCCGGACGGCAACGCCACTGATGCTGCCGTCGTGCTTAAGTTCAGCACGGTAGTGGTGCGTCATGTCATTATCCGAGATAACACCGATCGAGAAGATTCGCTGGTGGTGGGTATTGGGGGCATTTTCGGCCGCGAGAATTCGGAACTGACGGCCAGCAACAATTTGATCTACAACAATGGCTGGGACGGCATGGCGTTATACCGAGGCGCTACCGCTTATATTACCGACAATGTCATACGCAATGGGCGTGGAGTCGGAATCGGCATCACTTGGGACGCCACCGCGATAGTATTGCGCAATAGCATCACGGGGTATTGGAAGGGGATTGGCACGTTCGGCTCATCCCGTGCTATCGTCAGCAACAACGTGGTGGCCGAATGCCTGGGCTGGGGGATCATCGCCACCGGAGATTCTTATCTGGAGGCCATCAACAACAATGTCCTCCACAATGGAAATTGCGGGCTGGCGATTTGGAGCGAGACGTGTCGGGGGCGTTTTATTAATAATATCTGCATCCGGAATGGATGGAAGGAAAAGTGGGTAGCTCCGCGGGTTGGATTTTGGAACCAGGGCAACCTCGAAAATTTCATTATTAGTCATAACAATATTTGGGATAATGTTGAAGGCAATTACGGCGACATGGACGATCTTACCGGCTCTAACGGCAATATTTCTACCGATCCATATTTCACCTCTGAAGTTGATTTTCACCTTCAAGCAGGATCACCCTGCCTGCAATCGGGATCGCCTTCCCTAAGTGAAAGCGACGGTTCTGTCAGTGATATGGGGATGTACGGCGGCCCAACCGCCAGATAAATGCCTATAGCCGGCCTGGTCATTCCGGGCGTGATCCGGAACCCAGAAAAACAATGATTATAAATGACCCACCACCAGAAAAAATTGCTCGGCTGGTATAATGAGCATCATCGAAATCTCCCCTGGCGACAAACCGATGATCCTTATCGCATCTGGATCAGCGAAGTCATGCTGCAACAGACTCAAGTCGAAACCGTCCTCCCCTACTATCATCGCTTTCTATCAACCTTCCCAACTATAACCTCTCTGGCCGAAGCCGATCTCTCACAAGTCCTGAAAACTTGGGAGGGATTGGGCTATTACGCCCGGGCTCGAAACCTGCACAAAGCCGCCAAGATCATCGAATCGGATCATGATGGTGAACTTCCTCATAATGCCGCCTCATTGCGACAGATCCCTGGCATTGGAGAATATACCGCCGCTGCTATCGCGTCAATTGTTCACGGTGAACCAGCCCCGGTTCTGGATGGCAATGTCCGGCGGGTACTGGCTCGCTGGATGGCGCTAAGGGAAGAGATGGATTCTCCTTCGGGATTGAAGGATCTACGCAGGGTTGCGCAGAAATACCTTTATCGCTCCGATCCCGGCACCTGGAATCAGGCTGTAATGGAATTGGGGGCGCTGGTGTGCCTTCCCCGAAACCCGCGTTGTGATGCCTGCCCGGTGGCCAACTACTGTGCAGCGTATAAAAAGGAGGTCACGACGGAGATCCCGGTGCGGCGTAAGCGTAATCCAAGGCCGCATTACCAGGTAACGGCGGCATTGATCGTAGAGGGAGGCAAGTTGCTCATTACAAAGCGACCCGAAAAAGGGCTGCTGGGAGGATTATGGGAATTCCCCGGCGGCAAGCAGGAGCCGGGCGAGACGCTGGAAGAGTGTTTAAAGCGTGAATTGCGTGAAGAGCTTGGAATTGAGACGGAAATCGGGGAAGAGTTCTGCGCGGTGGATCATGCCTACACGCATTTCCGCATCACATTACACGTATTTCACGCAAGCATAAAATCCGGGCAACCCAAAGAGATACAGGTTGCGGATTTGCGCTGGATTGAGTTAGGTGAGCTACCACAGTATGCCTTCCCCCGCGCGGATCGCCACGTGATCCAGAAATTGGTGACCATGCTTGGGCGGAAGTAATAGTCTATTTCTCTGTGTTCTCTGTGTCTCCGTGGTGAGCTGTTTTTAACTCATCCCAGGCGGCGAAGGCACGGCGCATGTGGGGAATAGTGATGGACCCGCCTACGATCAGGGCGATGGCCAGCGACTCCTCCATTTCGGCGTCGCTGACTCCGGTTTCATGGCAACGGGCGATATGATACTTGATGCAGTCATCGCAGCGCAATACCAGCGAGGCGACCAGCCCGAGCAACTCCTTGGTCTTCACCGGGAGGGCTCCGTCGCGGTACACCTGTCCATCCAGGCTGTAGAACCGCTTGATTCCCTGCCCGGCGTATTTCATGACAATGTCGTTTAAGCGGTCGCGCTCTTGTTGGAAGTCGGACATGGAGGGCATGGGAGGTTCCTTGGTTTGTAGAGTTTCGGAGTCTGGTCACCCTAAAATTTAGGGAATTTTGCCCCACAAGTCAACCTGAATCACAACCAAAATTTCCAAATTTTGGAAAAATACCTTGACAAGGGCAGCCTCGCTTGATATATTGTCATGAATTGAATATCCAACCTGTTCCGTCTCTAACCTGGGAGAGTGTGATGATGCGGACGATTCTGCTTTGGGTGGGTATATTGGCGATAATATCTCTCGCCAGCGCTACCGACGTATCTGGGCCGGTATCGGGGGCGTGGACACCCGCCGGAAATCCTTATAACGTCATCGGGAATCTATCCATCGCTACCGGACAGACGTTGATTATCAATCCTGGCGTATGGGTGATCTTTCAGGGGTATTATTCTCTAACCGCTTCTGGCAGACTGGAGGCAGTGGGCACGGTTCAGGATTCCATTCGCTTCCAAGCCACAAACGTGGACAGCGGCTGGGGCGGGATCCTGTTGGGAGGCACAGCCGATAGCAGCGGTCTAACTTACTGTCTGATCCGCAACGTTAAAAACGAACCGATCCACCCCAATGCCGTTATCGAATGCTGGGAAGCTGCCAACCTGACCATTTCCCATTGTTCGATTCAAGATTGTGAGACACAAAACTACCTCATCAAACTGGACCATTGCCCTGACTCCCGGATCAGCGAAAATCACGTCCACAACAATATCGGATTCGACAATGGCCTGATTTGCTTCGATGACACACCCTACGGGATAATTAGTGGTAATTTAATCGAGAATAACATTAGTTCATCATGGGGAGGATCCTGGTCGCATGGTTGCGCCATCAGGTTGGGTACAGCGTCCCCGGACATTATCGGCAATGTTATCCGTTTCAATGTGTTTAATTCCAACAATGGATGGGACGCCACCGGTCTCTGGTGCGGTGGGAACCCGATGATTGCCAACAATCTGATTTATCAGAATATTGCTTCGAATTCGGGATATGGGATCTTGGCGGCGGAAGGATCGCATCCCACCCTGATCAATAATACGATCTCCCAGGAGCATGGAGGTCTCAGTGTTCGTACGGATGCCAATGTTTCGGGATATGGTAACATTATCTGGGGAAATGCGTTATCCATTGACCAGAACAACGGGATCATAGCGTTGAGCTATTGCGACATACAAGGCGGCTGGCCGGGAATCGGCAATCTCGATCAGAATCCACTGTTCGTCACAGGCCCTGATGGCGCTTTTTACCTATCACAGATCGAAGCTGGGCAGGCCCAACAATCCCCGTGCGTGAACTCTGGCCATCCTGTGGCCACATTGACGGGAACGACGCGGACGGACCAACTTCCGGATATTGGAATAGTGGACATGGGTTACCATTACCCTTTGCCAGTCACGACAACGCCCTTACAGACCATAACGCTTACTCCGCTCAACCCTCCCATCGTGATCCCAGCCCTTGGTGGATCGTTCAATTTCAATGTGACTCTGGAGAACGATAGCTCGGCTTCGGTTTCGTTTGAAGTTTGGATCAACATCGCTATGCCCGGTGGAGTTCAGTTCACTATCCTGGGGCCGCTGGGTTTGACTCTGCCTGGCGGCATATCCCTGACCCGGCTGCGTTCCCTCGCTGTACCGGCATCTGCTCCGGCGGGCGATTATTCTTGCCTGGGAGTGATCGGCGATCATCCCTGGATCGTGGTTGATACCGACCAATTCGAGTTCACGAAGTTGGGCGTTGAAAATGGGGACGATTTACGAACCACTAATGACACCTGGCTCTGTACTGGCAACTCCCTCTTCTATGAAGAGACAGGGACAGGCCAGGCCGTACCCTTATCAAGCCGTCTTTTTGGGATTTTCCCCAATCCTTTCAATTCCTCTACAATTGCGAGTTTCGAGTTGCCAGCTGCAAGTCGAGTGAACC
>JAGVQJ010000147.1 GCA_020051775.1 Calditrichota bacterium
CATATCAGCTCCAATCGGTTAAATATTAGATTGCCAGTGTAAGCACGATCTTGACCGATTAAGGCTATTTACTTCAATAAAATCACCTTCTGGGCAGCCTGGAAACCGCCTGCCCTCAAGGAGACCAGATAGATACCGCTGGAAAGTCCGTTCCCATCTAAGGTGATCTCATGTCTGCCTGCCGATCTCCAACCGTTCACCAGTGTCAACACCAAGCGGCCGGCAACGTCATAAACGGAAAGGTTGGTCATCCCGCTCTGGATTAGATCGAATTGCAGTGCGGTCGTGGCATTGAAGGGATTCGGATGCGGTGCGTGCAGAGCGAATTCCGTCGGTGCGGCTGACGCGATTACATCATCATCCCATCCATATAAGTCCCAACTATATTCACTCAGGCTGGAGGCATCGCCCGGCAATTTCGTAAATATGAAGGCATCCTGACAGTATTCCTGGTAAGTATAATGGTCTGCGACATAGCCGGTGTAATGATAGGTGCCGGCTACGGCCGTCCCGGGAATGAATTGAGTCAAATTTGCACGGACAAGGGTGGTATGCGGCGGAAGGTTCATATTCAGTCGCGAACCGGTGGGGTAGGGATTTCCGTCGGGAAGGGTCATAACGAGCCAGACGTCCACGGTGTATGCCGTGGTCTCGCTGTAATTATTCACCACTACATCAAAGAGGAAGCTGCCTCCACCGGGCGGCACCTGGATGGGGGGATTGTGGGGAATCAGATCAATCGCCAGTCCCAAAACTTCCGGCCTTGTTTTCATCAACAGGCATTGGCCAAAAGGCCATTCCCAGTGCTGATATTGACCCCCTAAAATGTATCCATCATCATTGGTGATCGCTACCGAATAGCAGAATTCCCCTTCCCAGTCATTGCCGTAGGATTGGGTCCATAGCGAATCCCCGTCTACATCTAATTTCGCCAGGTACATGGCTCCATACGAATCGTCAGAATAACTCCAGCCACCCAGGATGAATTTTTGATCGCTTGTCTCAACCACTGAAGTGCAAATATCATGATATTGTTTACCAATCGTTTTATTCCAAAGCTCATTCCCAGTTTCATTGGTTCGGACCGCCCAGAAATCATCATATCCCGCGCCGAAGGTATTGGTGGATCCCACAAGTAGGTAGCCGCCCGAGGTCGCCTCGATAACAGCATGGCAGAGTTCCTGGTTGCCACCCCCGTAGGTTCGACCCCATGTTTGAGTACCCTCGGAGTCGGTTTTGATCAGAAGGAAATTTGTATCGGTCGTTCCAAAGGCTCTCGTGCTGCCGGCCAGGATGAAACCGCCATCCTGTGTCAATTGAACCGAGTGGCAGGAGTCCGCGCCTTCGGCGCCGTAAGTCATCGTCCAGACGGAATAACCGTCGTCATCAGTTTTTATCAACCAGAAATCAGCGGCGCCGGATCCGAATGAGGTGGTATACCCCGCCAGGACATAGCCGCCGTCGTCGGTTTGGACCACGCTGTGGCCAACCTCATCACCGCTACCGCCATATGTCCGGCTCCAAATCGAATCACCGTTTGCGTTCGTCTTCAGCAACCAGACGTTCTTTCCAAGCGGGCCGTATGAATTGGTCTCACCCAGCATGATGAAACCGCCCTCCTCCGTAATTTGCGCTGACCAGCAGATTTCCGTCCCGGTACGACCGAAATGACGACTCCATAATTGCTGACCCATCGAGTCGGTCTTACTTAAAAAGAAATCCGGATTGGCGGTGTAACCGGTTTGGCAATATCCTGCCAGGATGTAACCTCCGTCGTTCGTCTGATGAACAGAATAGCAGGAATTATCCACTTGTCCCGGCACAATACTGCGCCATAACAGATCAGGGGGTACGTTCTGTGCTATGGCGACCGAGGTGATCGCCAAGACCGTCAGGCATAATAGTAACAGTTTTTTTAACATGTTCGCTCCCTTGGTTTAACCAGTTATGCAGTTCCTGTAAACCATGCCGAAGCAATTCTTAGGGTATGGGCAACTCTTTACTTGAATTTTTACTTGTGCATCCCATCTTCAGACCCAACGAAATGATTTTTAATGGATAGCTTTCAACTTTCTTCTAAGATAAGATACATTTCAGACAAAGTCAAGGAAAATCGCAATAATATTGAATTTTACTGCTGACTACATCGCATTGTTAATTTGATTCAAGTGTGCCTTAGAATAGAAAAATCCACTGTGCAGTGGATTTCTCTCTCCCCTATTCCAAGGCGTTGGACTTTCAGGCTGCTTCCGCTTCACCGCCGCTCATCAATCCAATAGCCCCATCGGATTTGGCCACGTACATGGCCGCGGTGATGTCCCCAGTGACATTCAGCGTCGTGCGGGACATGTCCAGGATGCGATCAACACCCAGGATAACGCCGATGCCTTCGCCGGGAACTCCGACGGATTGGAGCACCAGCACGATCACCGGCAGCGAGCCTCCCGGCACGCCCGCCGTGCCGATGCCGGCCAGAACAGAGGCCAATACCACAGTGATTTGCTGCGACATGCTCAGGTGTATACCAAAGAATTGAGCCAGGAATAAAACCGTTACTCCCTCATATAACGCCGTGCCGTTTTGGTTCGCTGTAGACCCCAAGGTGAGCACGAAATTAGTGATCTTCTTGGAAACACCCAGGTTTTTCTCGGTGACTTCCAACGCCGTGGGTAAGGTGACATTGCTGGAACTGGTGGAAAAGGCGGTCAGGATAACCACCCGAATACGGCGGAAAAACTGAATCGGACTGACGCCGATTATGAATTTCAACACCAGGGAATAAACGCCGAACATGTGCAGCGCCAAGCCGATCATTACGACCGCCACATATTTACCCAAGATGACCACAACGTCCAACCCCAACCGCGCCACTACGCTGAACACTAGGCAGGCGACTCCCAACGGAGCCAGTTTCATGGCGATGTGGATGATCTTCATAACCACATCGTAGAGGCCTTGGAGGAACTTTTCAAATACTACCGTGCGTTCCGACCGCGCCAACGCCAACGCCACTCCCACGAAGAGCGAGAAGACCATCAAGGCCAGAATACCGCCGCCCTGGTAGTTCTCATCGAAAGCCCCGACGGCGTCGGCCAAGGGGTTGCGCGGAATCAAATCCAATAACGTCTGCACGACTGTCTTGGACTGGGCGGCCTTGTCCAAAGCCGTTTTGACTGGCGCGGAGGTGATGGTGCTCATCAGAGACTGGCGGTCGGATTCCGACAACCCCTCGCCGGGTTTGACGAGGTTGACCAGAGTCAAGCCGATGATCACCGAAATGGAGGTCAACACAATGGTGTAGATGAGCGTCCTCCCGCCGATGCGACCCAACTGACGGACGTCACCCAGTTCCGCCACTCCCAAGGCTAAAGCCGAAAAAATCAAGGGAATCACGGCCATAAAAATCAGCCGCATGAACACCTGGCCCACCGGCGATATGAGGTTCTTGATCAGCCAGGCAAGCTGTGGCGCGTCTTTGAAGGCGGCGTTGCAGATCAAGCCGGCGACGACGCCCATGGCCAAGCCGATAAAGATTTTGGTGTGCAGAGCGCGTTTGAGACGCGGAGAAGATTGATCGGACATGGTGCAAATTTACGTAAAAAGTAGCCTAAACGCAAGCAGAAAGAACGGTGAGTGATTCGCGATAATACTAAAGTTGTTGTAGATCATTCGGATATTTTGCTTGACTACCCGCAAATCAACTGCTATATTAAACCCCCAAATCAGGGAGAATACATGCAAGAAATCGAAAGAGTATTGAACGCCATCAGCAATGTGGTTTGGGGACCACCGCTGTTAATCCTGCTGTTCGGTACGCATCTGTACCTGACGATCCGCTTGAAGTTTATCCAGCGCTTCATCGGTAAGGCCATCAAGATATCTTTTCAGCGCAGGCGCGAAGGGAAGGGTGACATAAGTCAGTTCGGGGCGCTAACCACGGCTCTGGCGGCCACCATCGGGACGGGCAATATTGTAGGGGTGGCCACAGCCGTGGCCGCCGGGGGCCCCGGCGCCGTGCTATGGATGTGGCTGACCGGCGTTTTTGGAATTTCCACCAAGTACGCCGAAGCGGTGCTGTCGGTCAAATACCGTAACACCAATAAAGATGGACAAATGGCCGGCGGTCCAATGTATGTGCTGGAACGCGGCTTAAAAGCCCGCTGGTTGGGATTGATATTTGCGGCGCTGACGGCCATCGCTGCCTTCGGCATTGGCTGTATGGTGCAGGCTAATTCGATTTCCATATTGGTGAAGGATACTTTTCACGTTTCCCCCTGGATCAGCGGCATCATCATGACCGTTTTGACCGGAGTAGTCATCCTGGGCGGCATCAAGAGTATCTCCTCAGTGTGCGAGAAATTGGTTCCTTTCATGGCGATCTTCTACATACTGGGCTGCCTGGCGCTTCTAATCATCAACTACAGCTCTATTCCGCACACCGTTGGGCTGATCTTCAGCTCAGCATTTTCCGGACAGGCTGCTGTAGGAGGATTTTTAGGGGCAGGGATGCGCGAAGCGATCCGCTACGGTATAGCACGCGGTCTATTCTCGAATGAATCCGGTTTGGGCAGCGCCCCCATCGTGGCGGCAGCAGCACAGACCAAAAATCCGGTTCGACAAGCCCTTGTTTCGTCCACCGGCACTTTCTGGGATACAGTCGTGGTCTGCGCCATGACCGGCCTGGTGCTTGTTAATTCGGGTGAATGGACAAAAGGCTTGCAAGGCGCGTCATTAACGAAAGCCGCTTTCGGCGACATTCCCGTCATGGGCGCCGTTGTGCTGACAGTTGGACTGTTGACATTCGTATTTTCGACGTTGTTAGGATGGTCCTACTACGGGGAGAAGGCCGCGGAATATTTACTGGGTACGCGAGTCATCAAGCCGTATCGCTGGTTGTGGGTTATAGCAGTGATGGTGGGATCGGTGGCCTCGCTGCCGGCGGTGTGGGCATTTGCCGATATCGCCAATGGGCTTATGGCGATCCCCAACTTGTTGTCGCTAATTGTACTGGGCGGGGTGACAGTGAAGGAAACCAGGGAATATCTTTGGAGCGATAATCTGGATAAATCGGCAGAAGAGATCAGTTTACATACCCCAGGGCCTTGAGCCGTTGGAGGTCATCGGGAGTTCTGGTGTCGGGACTTTTATTAGGTCCTGAATTTTCATTAGGTTGCATATATTTATCCAGGAGTTTTGACAGACTGTCAGCCAATGTAGTCTCGGCGGGATAAAGATTGTGAAATTCGCCCGCGTCATCCTGCAAATTAAACAGCAGGGTATCAATCATCCCATCCTTCATATCCCAACGAAGGATAAGTTTATAGGGTTCGAGTACGACGCCGGTCCAAAGCAGATCCTGCTGGGTCAAAATCATAAATTTGGGTCGGTGAGTCGGTGGGTTGGGGGTCAGCAACGATCGTCCGATTCCTCCTGGCATGTCGTTGCCTATACCCGCCAAATCGAGCACGGTAGGAGCGATATCCACGCTGGCAACTCCTGTCGGTTGATCCGGTAATTCGCGATTCAACTCTGGCGGCACATAGATAACCAGCGGGATATGCAACAACTCATTGTAAATGTGCCGGTTGTGACCCATTCCGCCGTGATCCAGGAATTCCTCTCCATGATCGGCTGTGATCATGATCACGGTATTTTTATCGAGTTCATGACGTTTTAGAATCTCCATCATCTCCGTCACCGCCTCATTGACCGATTGCACGCCTTCCATATACCGCCCATGGATGACCCGTTCCCACTCCGGAGTTATTTTTACATTATCTTGTTGGAGTCCCCCGGTCTGCTGTTGGGTAATTATACCGCCGATATTCAGCCATCCTTTGTAAGGTTTGCTGACATAGGGCGCATGAGGCTCGATGTAGTGCATATACATAAAAAAAGGTTTGTGTTCCACTTGACTGAAAGTCCGGTCAGCCTGCCGGTTCATGGCATGCCAATCACCGGAGAAAGTATTCGTAGACATGAATCCCAACTGGTACGCCAGTTCATCCAGGATTATAGGATAGGGAAAGAAGGTGTGAAAAGGCAGCAATAGCTGTTGGTAGCCAATACCATTGATCAGGTGAAGTTCATCGAAAGACTGGTTGAATCCGTTCCTGGGATTAATGAAAAAGCCGTTTGCGGATATACCGATGCTTCGGTACCCATGTTGGGAAAGCACATTGGTAAAAATGATCGTGCTGTCCGACAGCTTGCCGGAATTCGAGCTCACAAGTTGAGTGCGAATTTGGCCGGAAAATAATGAGGCTACGCAAGGGATAGTCCATGAGGAGGCGGCATAACAGTTGGAATACGCCTTACCCTTCCGAGCCAGGGCGTCTATCGCCGGTGTCAGCCCGTACTTGCCGCCAGTCGCATCCACGTGATCCGCGCGCAAGGCGTCGAACAGGAGGATAAGAACATTGGGGTGAGTTTGCGAAGCAGCTATGTTTGTGGTGGAGGCAGCAGTAGTAATATGTCTGCTGCCGGCAAAATTGGCAATCAGAACCACTACGACTGTGAGGAGGAGGGGAACAACGATGGTCAAACGGCGAAGAACTCGCGGGGAGGCGGCCAAAAAACCAATCAATCCGACTACAATTGCAGCGACTAGTATAAAAGCCGGTTGGAGCAAAAGGTTGACCAAAGTAAAGGGAGAAAAAGGATGATAGGGAAAGAATCGGTAGCTGACTTTTGTGCTGATGATCAGGTAAAGAACTGCCATTCCAAAGTAGGCTGTAAGCCGAGCAGGTTTGGGCAGGCGACCGGATCTCTCCCGTTTTGCAAGAATGAGATTGCTTACAGCGGCAATAATAATTATTAGGGGTATCCAAGCCAAGTTCAACGCATAACCCAACACTATCGAATTCGGCTTAAGGACTGTGATCAGCAATTGCCTGGATAGATCACCCCATAAAAAGATCACCAGTACGGCCAGCAACCAGACATATCGCTGCCGTGACCATGCTGAAGAGGGTAATATTCGCCGCCCTAACCAACATAGTATTTCTGTTAGACCGCCGAACGCCAGAAAAACGACGGTATAATAGACCATCCCCCAGAATGTCCGCCGCAATTCGAGAGCATAAAGCCCCATCGTGCTGCTGACCAGATTTTCCCATAGGAGAAATGCGAGGCCGGTGTAGAAATAAAAACTTATCGCTTTACTATTCGTGGTAGTGCCTGGAAGCATAGCAGACTGCTCTTGCTTTAGAAATGAGTATCCCTGAAACCGTGTCAGAATCCGAATCCGCTCAGATACCTATATGCACGCATATTCTGCACTTCCAAGTTGAGATGAGTGCAGGTGTAAGGTTGGATTAAGTAAGCATAATCGAAGTATTATCGTCAATAATGTGTTAATTAATTATAGTGCAAAGATAGTGCCGTAAAGTACCGCTCACGTAAAGCGTTCATAGAATCCGATGAGATTTACCCGGCCTGAAAGGCACTTCTTCAATTCCTACTAACTAAGCTTAGTCACAAAACATTAAATTCCGCCGCTTTAGGTTCGTAGGTCTGGGGTAGGAACTCATTCTCAAGAGCGGCGCGGACAGCCTCTTGCATTCCCTTCGAGCTGAAATACGCCTTTCCATGCTCGTCCAATTCGACTGGTTGCCCAGGTAGCTGTTCGATGGAGAGCTTGGCGGCCACGCTCGCTTCGGCCGGTTCACCCATCAAAGCGACTCCGATGACCGGGATGTTGCTCTTGCTATAATGGCCTAACCAAGCCTTCAAAACGCCGGGCAGTTGTGCAGCTTTACCCGCCGCAGCAATGATCACATCCGCCTCCTCGGCTTTTAAGCGTTCGGCATATTGGCGCAATTCTTCGGGATTGCGGTGCGCGCTTATGATGTGCGTGCAGTGTTTGATCCCCCGCTCGGATAGATAATCCAAACCTTGTTGGACTTGCTTTAAATCGCTACGGCTGCCTAAAAGAACGTCAACTTTGATTCTCGGCAGGTCCACGGCAATCTTCATGGTCTGCTTCTGAAAGGACTCCAATTTTTGACCTGTCAGCCGCCAGAAAATGTAGCGATAAATTCTGGTGGTTGTTGTCATGACGCTTTCTGGTGCGATCAGTCCTTCTACTATTCTCCTATGTTCAGGATTTTCCGGTTCCAGTTTGTCAATACCCTGGTTTTTACCCCAAAGGCGAACGAACTCTTTATCCAGCGAGGGTGGCATTTGGTTCTTCTGGATACACCTCGTCCAAGCCGCCAAATCCCAATACCGACTGGAATCGGGTGTGAACATTTCATCGGCGCAAGCGTTGGCATCGCCTTCAAATTTGGTATCCGCCAAAATGATGCCGCGGCTTAAAGCATAGGTTCGTCCCATCTGGTACAACTGTAAGGCTCGGCGTTCTTGCAAGAAGCCGAATTTGCTGACGACCTCGTCGGCGGTGATGTATTCATCATGCCCTTTTTCCGCCTTTGTGGAGGGAGTGTAAAGGGGAAAAGGCAGCAGAGATCCATCCTGCAAACCGGAAGGAAGTTTATGTCCCGCAACGATCCCGGACTTCTGGTAGGATTTCCAACCGTTGCCACTCAAGTATCCGCGTACAATGCTCTCGATGGGGAGAATGTTCAATTTGCGGACAACCGTAGCCCGCTTTTGCAATTCAGGCTTGCCGCGTAGATTTTCGGGGAGATATGGGTCTATGCCGGAACCATAGGCTACCAGATCATGTTCACAAGAATCGCTGATCACCTGAGTGCGCCAGAAAACATTCAGCGCATTTAAAACCTCGCCTTTCTGGTGAATGGGAAAGGCCAGCACAAAGTCGAAAATGCTGATCCGGTCGGTGACGAAAGGCAGGAGAAATTCCGGATAATTCGGCAAGGCGTAGGTATCGCGCACTTTGCCGCTACTCACTCGATCCAACCCAGTTAAGGAGGGGTGTACGACGGTTCCAGGGATTTTAGCCATAGCGGGATTTAAGGGTAAACGGATTGAAATTTCAAGGTTTTCTTCTGAGCAAATAGATCACCCAGGGAGCAATGCGGGTTTCATCCTTCCAGGGATAGGGTTCATCGCCCCTTGCCAAGGGTTCGAGCATCTGGAGCACTTCCCAGCCGGCTGCCGCATAAACGTCGCGGTAATCTTGATCCGGCCAAACAATATCTACGACTGGACGTCGGTCTTCCACATCGGTCATGATGATCTTGACTGGATCGCCGCAATGCGCTTTTTTGTTCTCGGGAAAATCCTTGGTCGTGAACGAGGCCCATTCATGCATATAAATTTGCGGTGATGACACCAGATTGATCACGATTCCCCGAGGCGTTAGCAGACCGTGGAAATCCCTGAATATCTTGGTTTTCGCTTCCCGCGTCGGGATATTGTCGAATGTGAAGGCGGAAAGGATGAGACTGAAGGAATTTGCCTTAAGTGTACTGAAATCGTCATCGGGGACAAGGCGATAATCCCCTTCGGGGTCGCGCTGCCGGGCGCGGGCAATCATGTCCGATGAAATATCAACCCCGACCGCATGTAACCCTAAGCCTTTCAGAAATCGGGTGGATCGCCCCGTACCGCAACCGAAATCGAGAGCCACGCCTTCTTTGACGTAACGACGAATCAGGTCCGGTAGATCCCGGAAGGCCAGGTAATAGGTTCCGGGAAATTCGAGTTTATCGTAGGCCGCTGCACGTTTTGCATCTTCGTACACGTTGAAAGACGACATGGTTATTTTCCTATAAATTCCAAGGTGAAGTATTTTGACGTCAGACTTTCACCCGTGGCGTGTTTCAGCAGTTCGTTCCACTCCAAACTCGCCCCCGGTTGGAAGACCTTCTCCCTTAAATAAGCTCCAACTTGGGATTGACCGACGAAAGATATCTCGCGCAACTGATCCTTTTTCATAACGTTGCGAATTATCGCATTCAGTATTTGCGAAGCCACCATTTCACCGAGCATGTAATTGTGATAATAGCAGGGCGTCGAAGCCAGATGGATCTTGGCGGCCCAGTCCGGCTCATGGCGGTTTTCCGGGCGTTTGACAAACTGGTACTCTTCCACCAGATCCCACCACACCTTGTTCAAATCCTGATCAGGATTTGAATATAGGCTGCGTTCGAAACGCATCATCACCTGGGTCCAGCGGCTAAAGAGCAATTGAGACAGACGCAGGTTATCGTCTAAAGCAGTCTGAAAAGGACCGATTTCCTCCATGCCCTTCCCCAACACCGAGGCTAACCAATCTGCGTTATAGGCTTGACGACCCATCAACAAAGCAATGGCTTCAGTGGTCAAAGCATGCGAGCTGGAGCGCAGTAGCCAGGGGAGTTTCCTGTCAATATTTTTAGAATAAATGCCATGCCCGAGTTCATGCAGCAGCGTGTTCATCGAGGTATGATCCGCGACCAGGTTGCACATGGTGCGCACATCGCCCTGGCGATCAATATCCGTGCAGAACGCATGTTGATATTTACCCTTTCGCGGATAGAGGTCGCTGTCATCAAGGATGTCGTCAACAGGCAGTCCCATGCTCGTGAAATAGCCTTTGGCGATGGCGGCGAGGTCTTTTCCCGTGAACAAGGCATCCACGTTCACTTCGCCCATCTCCGAGACTTCCTGAAAGAAGGGATTGGCATAGTGCCAAGGCCTGAGATCTTCAGGCTTTACACCCATCCGTGAGGCTATGACGGCATCCAACTTTCCCTTTAATTTACGATATGGCCGGTCAGTTTGAACTTTTAATTCGTCGAATATTCGCTCGATCTGGGCGGGATCCTGCTCATTGGTGATAAGCGCCATCTCATAGAAGTTGTTGAAGCCCAACTTCCGAGCGGCCTGGTTGCGAAGCCTCACCAGCTCGATAAGCTTTGAGGCCACGGCTACTCCCACCTGTTTGGAAGCTTCCCAGGCTTGGCGCCGCTCTGATGAATCGCCAGAAGTTTTCAGAATATCCAGGATCTCGGTGTCGCTGAGTTCGCGTTTTCCGATCTTGCCTCGGAAGGTGTTGAAGCGCTGGGAGATGGCGGTCTGCTCCTCGATGATGGCTTGCTGAAGAGCTGGATCTATTTGATTCTTCAGATAGGTATTGAACAGAATGGTCAACTGGCGGCGCAGGAGTGGATCGCTGACCAAGTTCTCCTCCTGCAATCGTTTCAGAAAGGCAAACTCGGCTGAGTCGGCGTAAATCCGTTTGATCTCCAGCTCGAGAGCGGTGGCCTGCTCGTAGTATTTCTTTTCGCCCGAAGCGTTGGCATTCCATTTGACTAACGCCAGATCTTTCGATTTGGGCTCGATTTCCTGGACGTGGCGAGTGATGAAATCTTGGAGCCTAACCTCGTCCACCGGAGAGGCGAACAGGGAGGAGGCTCCAAGAAGCAGCATGATCACGAAGAGCCAGATGGCAGGCGTATTTTTCGTCATTAGTCTCCAGAGAGGTATTATTCTTTTACGATTTCAGCAAGTTCTGCGCTTTTGTCCGGATAAAGGCGTAGGTCAAACCGTCCAGACCGTTGAAATGCGCCGCTTTCGAAAAACATTCCTTGGCTTTGGCATTATCACCCAGTGCCTGATAGGCTAAAGCCATGCGGTAGAAATTATAGGGATTGAAATCCGTATCCGCCAGCCGGAGCTCTTCTATGGCTTTCTGAAAGTTCTTCTCTTTTAAGGCAATCATCCCAGCCAGTTGATGACCTTGGGCGATTTGCGTCGGTGAATTGATCGCGGCGGCGCTGCGACTGAATTCTTCCCATTTAGCGTGGGCCGCTTTTAAATCGCCTTTTTCCAAGGCTACGGTCGCGGCATTGTAGAGATATTGGCGCTGATTGCCTTCTTTCATCTCGGCGGATAGGTTGGAAGCTTTGATAAGGTTTATGGCTTCATCGAACTTGGCCTGGGCAGCGTCCGGCTTACCCATCTCCAACAGGATCATACCCATCGTCGCGGCATCATTAGCCATGTTCGCCGTATCGTTGATTTTCGAGGCTATGACAAACTCCTCATTCACCTTTTTAAGCGCCTCATCCAAATCCCCGGCATCAATGTAGGTGACCGCCATGTTGAATAGCGCGGTACGGCGTTCGCCGTCGTTGCGGGCGTTATCGTACAGTTTCTGAAGCTGGACCTGTGCTCCGGAGTGGTCGCCTTTCAAGGTTAGATTTAAGGCTATCCCGACCTGCGCGCTGACGAAGTTGGGATTCTGCTCCAACGCTTTGCGATACTGGACAATGGATTCGTCGAACCGGCCCATCTTCATCAGCAGTTCAGCGTAGGAATCGTAAGGATTGGGATCATTAGGGATCAGCTCGATGTACTGCTGAAAGGCTTTTTCAGCCTCGGCGTTTTTACCCAGAAAACGGTAAGCATAGCCCAACTGATTATACGCCTGTGCATATTTCGGCGCGAGGGCGACGGCCTTATTGAACTCCGCCACGCTTTGTTCCCATTGCTGCTGCCCGAAATAGTGGAGACCCATCAGGCCATGAGCCTGCTCGTCGCCGGGATAATCGGCGACCAATTTGCTCCAGTGCTCCTTCTGCTTCATGGGCAAGCCGTTGGCTCCGGCCAACTGACCCATGATCCAATTCTTCTCCGCGGGTGAAACCTTATCAACCAACGCCACCGCCTTGTTCAGGTTTTCCATAAAGCCTTTGGCGCTGGATTGTGCTTGCGCGAGGTAAAGATAAGCTAGAGCGAAATTGGGATCTTTTTGCACGGCCTGTTCAAAGTAATTCCGCGACTCTTGCATCTGCATGGATTCCGCCAGACCTCGACCCTGCATGAAGAGCTGCAAGGCTTCCGGCGAGGAGGTGGTAATGGGGATTTTGCCTGTTTCGGCGGCGAAACTCCCGATGGTTAACACAGAAACCAGACAGGCAGTCAACATGACGATGAAAATTATGCGAGAGAACAGTTTCATGGTAATCTCCTTTTTGATGAATGGTTTATAATCGTACCTTAAAAAAGATATACGGAGAAATCGTCATCCAGAGGAGGACAAAAATCCACAACCTCCCGGCGACAACGCACAGGCTGAACTAATATAAGCAACTCAACATTCCAACGCAACAAAAAAGAGGCTGACCATGGGACAGCCTCCATCTAATTATCTCTATATATGCCGGATTAAACGTTTTCCGGAATTTCCGCATTCTGGAACATGGCAACTTCGCCCACCTGATATTCGGTGCTCTCGATCAGGTTCTTCGCGTTCTGCATGAACCAGTCCTGAGTTTTCCGACCGGATTCTTCAGCTTGCGATTTTTCTTCGAAAACGGCGATGGCGTTAAACATTCCATCCGGCAATTTAACCACGGATAAGGAAACAAATCCCGATATATGCGACATGATTTGCTGAATGGGCTGGCGCGCCTTCTGCAACAGCGCAGCAGCATCCTTGGGTTTGGTTTTGCGAACAACAGCGTACATGAATCACCTCTAATTGAATAACACCTTTTTCTGGATTGCGGGGTAACAAACCCGTTGTATCGAATTAAAGGTTATACGGAAAAAAGCAGGACGGGATTGTGGAGGTGAAGTCATCGCAGCGTTGAAACGCTGGGCTATATGAAGACCTCCCATTAACGTTCTGTCAGGTCCTCTGGCTTTAGCCGGGAGACCTGACAGCATAAAACGAAGGCCTCAGGGTGTCAGGTCTCCGCTTCGCTGAGGACCTGACACAACGGTCAATTGCAATTGTAGGGGGGACTAAGGGATTTATCCCGCAGTCCACCGAAAATATTGAATACCGAGACGGCGGACTGCGCTACGCTTAGTCCGCCCTACGAACTATTCGAGGTCGTCCCTGCGGGGCAAGCTGGCCCGGCCACCCCGCCGATTTAGCGTAGGTTGCTATTACCAGTATTCCTAACCTTGAATTCATCGCACCAACTTTTTAATTCAATAAAATCACTCTCAAACTCACATGGATCTGGATAAGAA
>JAGVQJ010000104.1 GCA_020051775.1 Calditrichota bacterium
CTGGCGGCCCTGCAAGTCAAAGACCGTGAGGCTGACCTGTGCGGCAGTGGGCAGCGAGAAGTTGATCGTCGTCGTCGGGTTGAAGGGATTGGGGGAAGCTTCATGAAGGTTAAAGGATGAGGGATGAATTTCTCCCACTTCCGCCATCACCTCGCCGGGGAAGGGCTCGCCTGAATCAATTAGCCACTCGTTAACCAGTCCTTCACCAGCGGTTAACGATTTAATAAATTTGAAGTGACTCTCGGCGCGAATTACCGGAGAAATTGCGCTGTAAGTACCAAGGAAAGCATTCAGTGTATAAGTCCCCGAAGGCATGCTTGCGGCGATCGAGAGTAAGCGATCCCGTTCAATGTGTGCGCTAATGGGCAAGCTAAAGTTGATTACGGGACCTAAAACTGGACTTGAGGTTGTGCCGTTTGGATAAGTCAAGTTTACCCATACATCAGTGACCCGCACATCCACGGCGTTATTACTCCCCGAGACATTATAGGCCAGGTAACCGCCTGTTGCAGGGATAACATTGGAACCAGTGGGGCTGGCATGAATGCTGAGAAACCGAGGGGCATCCAGACTGAATTTGTCTACATATCCGATGCCATTACCTTGAAGGCGGCATTCGGGAATCGCGCCTGTCAATGTGTGCAAAGCGAAATTGCTGGCCTTTAAATCTCCATTGACATATATGGAGTATGTCTCAGCATCGGTGTTTATTTTTATTTCGAAGAAGTACCACCGGTTTAATATGACCGGAACTCCCAAATTCACCAGAATTGATCCATTATAAGCAGCCAGGTAACCAGCCTCTTCAAAATAAACGTAGACCTCCTTATTGGATTTTACGGTGTACTCTAACACGGGACAATTAAATCCCGATGTTTTATAGCCGGCCCACCTGATTTCATAGTTACCATAATTGAAGCCCGGCATGGTCGTGTAAACGTCCCAATTCCCCGGTCCGCCTTTGAGGACATAATCGCCCTCGTAAACAGGATTTGTAGCCACCGTAGCGGTCCCGGAAATTATCCATGGGTTCGTTGTCAAACCGCCGCTCTCAAAGTCTTCAATTAGCGGATCTAAAAGGTAAACATTATCAACTTCACCGACGCCATTACCCTCAATCCGTAATTCAGGCATAGCTCCAATCAAAGTATGGAATGCGAAATCATCAGCCCGCTTTACACCATCAACGTAGAGGTCATAAGTTTCCGCCGCGGCATTTAATTCTGCCCTGAAATAGTACCATACATTGCTGACCCAGGGGATTCCAAGGTTTACCAGAGTCGAACCATTATAGGCTGCGAGGTAACCATCTTCTTCGAAGTAGACATAGATTACATTATTAGGCTTCACTGTGTACTCTACTACAGGGCAATTGTAGCCAGAAATGTGACGGCCTGCCCAGGAGAGCTCGTAATTGCCGGAAGTAATTGCCGGTAGACTGATCCATGTATCCCAATTCCCTGGACCGCCATGCAAGACAAGATTGTTTCCGATCAAGGTCATTTGGACAGTTCCAGAGGAGCTCCAGTTGTTTTGCGTCAATCCATTCTCATAATCTTCTGCAAAAGGTATTTGAGCCAGGGCAGGTGCAGATAGTATTACTGCCATCACCAGCACGATTAAAATCTTTACGGTGCGCATTGCATCCTCCTGTTGATTTAAGTTGACCCGCATTTTCCTTGCCGCGGGTTACTTAAATTTAATGGGAATTCCCCCAATTCTGCGGGAAACCAACCCCACTCACTTTTCTTTATTATTTGTATTTCTGGAGTTTAACAGCGAGTTACTGTCGGGTGGTGAATTCTTCGACTTCTTCCGGTAGGAGAACCTGCTCATTTAGAAGTGCTTCAGCGGAGAGGCCGATCAGAGCCAGGAATTCACTGAAAGCAGGGGAGAGATTGGTGTGGAAGGTATGGAGAATGATTCCATCCATGATGGTCAACTGGATCTCTTTGCCTCCTTGAGAGAGCTTCAGGGAGCCGTGATAGACGCCGCTACCGTCGCGGGTCAGTTCGCCGGACAGGCGCCTGGGAATCGCCCCATCAGAGATGACTCGCGCCTTCTCCAATTCGGCCAGGATGGGTTTCAGGGTTGCGGGAGTGAGCTTGAACGATTGATTCGGTTGCACCTCGCGTTTAGCCGCTTGCAGAATGGCCTTGCCGTCGCGGATGAGTCGGTCGTACTTTTCCTCTAATGTAAAGTTCAGCTTTTTCATCAAGTCGTTGCCGGTCATCCCTTGGGTGATGAAATGTAGCGCAATGCGCCGATGAGTCAGCAAACTGATCAAGCGTTCCTCCCCGCGCATGGGGATAGAGACCTCCTCGCGGATGCTGTCGTGCGGTCCAGGACGATTCAGGTTGTCAAGCTCTTCAGCAGTACGAACCTTCACCTTTTCGATAAGGCTTTGCCAATTGCCGGAAACGAATTGATCCATATACAGCGTGACGTCGCTGGGTTTGCGCCGAAAAGCCTTAGCCGCCAGGCTAATCACCTCCGTGCGGTCGTCATGGGTTTGGTGCACTTTAGCAAGTTCATTCTGGAGAGTCGCCAATTGATCCTGATAATCCCGCCGTTCCTGCCGGCAACATCTCACCAAGCGCCACGCCGACCATCCGCATAAAAGAGTTCCCATTAAATACAGCCCCGCCAGCAGATAAGCGCCTGCAGTGGTTTTGTTTAGTGCCGGGGAAAACCGGGTCACGACCAATTTCCCATAGCCGCCATAGACGAACAAACCTTCTGATGTCCCTTGTGTTCGCAAAAACGTGCGGCGCTGTCGCCCGTGCATAGTGACGCTGCTAAACTGCTGAGAACCAATTTCCGGGACTTGAATCGCGCTGATTTCCTGGGATTCGTTATTGAGAAAATGCAGAACCCAATCCTGAGTTAAGTAGAATAGGAAATTGGCCGCGCTGGAACCGAGTTTGCGAGGGTAAACCCGCTGCCAAAAGAAACTGATCAGCGGGTGCGAGGTTGGCAATTCTGCGGTAATCTTCAGCGACCCGTTATCAGCAATACTTAATAGATAGATGCGATTCATGCCGGTGACTATCGCCAGATCGGTGCTGCCGTCCCCATCCCGATCGGAGGTTTCTTCAATCAGATAGGTGGTTGTATTTCCGAAGAATGCGTTGGATATACGTTCGCTCCGTTCATTCTGGATAAAGCAGGTATCGCTGTTGGAGATCATCCAACCTGGGCCGGACGATAGGTTCACAGGTCGAGCATCCACACTGCACCCATGACGGATCGAATCGCCATAGACGACTTCCATTTTCCAGCCATCTGGAGTATCAATGAAAGTCAAAAGATAACCCAATGAATCCGAGAGGTCCCCCAGGTGGTTTCCGTTGCATGTGGCCTGGGTGGTGAGATAGAATCCAGTATTTTTATGGTTATTGCCGGGTAAGAAACCGAAGCGGCCAGAGGGAGGAGCGCCCATCGCCCAAGAAGTTTCTATTTGTCCTGATTGTGGATCCAAGATGATGACCCGGCGAGGATCGCCCTGGTAACGCGTATTGAGGGTGAGCACCAATCGCAATCCTTTGCCAAAATCGGTGGCTCCTCGAACCTCCAGATACCCCTGCCAGAGGGAGTCTGGAATGGGTGCAATCCAATCGGCGCGGTAGATGATGCGGGCGGAATCGTGTGCGTCGTAGGCGATCAGGTAACTGGAGGCCGTATCATTCCCAACAACTAGAGCCTCCAGAGATCCGTCACCATTCAGGTCGGTGGGGGGACTGTAACCGGCTGAGGTAAAATGGATGGGTCGGTTGGGTTTCTCGGGGTCGCGCAAACCGAAGAGATCAAAACCTCGCAGCAGGACGTTACTCTCCAGATCGCGGATGTGGACGGACATGCCTTCGGGCTGCAGGCGTAATAAATGGCATTCCTCCGGCCGATCTTCGAACAACATGAAATCCCAGAACTGATCACGCCGCAAAACCGCGCGACTCTCTATCAGATCGGCGGAAGCATCATGAAGGTATTTGAGTATAAATGGAACGCTTGAAACGAAGATAACCAACAATCCCATTAGCAGCAGTGAAGCTGTGTCAAACTTGCGAGGATTGAGATTCTTCATCCTTTGCAGCCAGCCGCCCAGCATTGGATTCGCCTCAATTGTACTTGTGAATTCCTGTTAATAATACCGAACTACAAGTTAATCAATCCCAATTCGATACGCAACTGGAATATTTCTCTTTTCGGATTTATTGATTGTCTCCGTATCCTGCTAATGGAAAAGCCCCCAATTTGGAGGCTTTTCCGGGTGGTTAAGAGAGGAGGACGCCTCTCTCAACGGCTGCGCATATAATTTATGAATAAATTCGCAGGTTACTGAAGCAAACCAACCCCAACGAAAAACATTATCTCCTTAAATCACTATATATTAGCACAAAGGCGCTCCACCGTGGAGCGCCTTTGAATTTTCGAACAAACTATGACAAGCAACTACTTCAGCAGCATCATCTTCCCCGTGGCCGTGTTGGCGCCGGCGCTTAAGCGGTACAGATAAACGCCGGAGGAGAGATTAGAGCCGTCGAAGGTGGCCTGATGTGCGCCGGCTTCGCGCACGCCGTTGATCAGCTCTGCCACCTGGCGGCCCTGCAAGTCAAAGACCGTGAGGCTGAC
>JAGVQJ010000111.1 GCA_020051775.1 Calditrichota bacterium
GAATGGCCTTGAGCAGTTCACCTTCCCTGAAATCCGGCCAGAGGACGTCGGTGACGTATATTTCCGTATAGGCCAGTTGCCAGAGCAGAAAGTTTGACAATCTTAATTCGCCCGAAGTGCGAATGAGTAGATCCGGATCGGGAATATTGGCGGTGTACAGGTGTCGAGAAAACTCTTCTTCGGTGATGTTTTTGGAACCGGATTCGATAAGCATGCGCACAGCGTCCAGGATCTCCTGCCGGCCGCCGTAGGATAACGCCAAGTTCAATATCAATCCGGTGTTATTTTTGAGACTCTCGATTCCGTTAAGGATGCCTCGTCGGGGATCTTGGGGCAGATCTTCGATCCTGCCGATGACCATCAACCTGACGTTGTTCTTGTTCAGATCTTTAACTTCGCGGTTGATGGTCACCAACAGGAGGCGCATTAAGGCTGACACCTCGTGGCGGGGTCGGCGCCAGTTCTCCGATGAGAATGTGTACAGTGTCAATACTTTGACGCCCAGTTCACCGCAAACACGGACAATCTCGCGCACGGAGTTTATCCCTTCGCGATGGCCGGCAATGCGCGGCAGGTTGCGCTGCTTGGCCCAGCGTCCATTGCCATCCATGATGATGGCGATATGCTGCGGGATCTTCTTGAGATCTATCGGGCTGGGCACCATAGCGTTCTATTTCTGAACCTTGAGGTCATCTCCCACCCCTCCCTTTTATCAAGCTACGAGGTGTGTTATACGAGGTGTGAGTCTGACTTGCACTATGCTATTCTGGTGTAAGTATCCGCATATACTATATTTGTAGCGTACGAGCACTGTGCTCGTCTTGTGTTGGTATAGTATTTTTCGACTATTTACTTTGAGCCTCTGGCCTTGATCTTACTGAAAATATCGGCTTCAAGGGTTCCATTTGAGTCGCAGACATACCAATTTTTAGTCTCGGTTTCCCATCCCTCGATATGGCTGTTTATAGTTACCCTGGTGCTATCAGGGGTCAGTTTTGTGACCTGGATATTGAGCGAGTAACGGCCAGATACCCACGACCCAAGAAGATTTGATGGATGGTAGGCATAGTCTTTTACGTCGCCTTTGAAAGAAACGAAGTCTGTGCCAATTAAACCGCTTTCCTTCTCGACGACTTTGATGGGTAGTTGATTTTCTGCTAGAGTACTCACAAGGGCTGACCAAGTCTGATCATAGTTTGCAGAAATGACATCGGACTTTTTAACAACCTTCGGGGATAGAGATTTTTTGCCGTCGTCCACCCAGCCTTTAGCTTCGGTCTTCATCGCTTTGATTTCAGTTTTCTGGGCGGCCGTCACATTCTTCCTCTCTTCCATGGCGATGGCCCGATTCTCCAGGATACTGCCGATCTGGATTTGCAACGATCCCATAGCCAACCAGATTTTATCACTGGAGGGATCAAGCTCCAGGTATTTCTTGTATCCTTCCACCGCACTTCGATAGTAAGTCATGGCATTGGCGCTGTCCTTTTCGGACTTGATGATAAAAATAGCGGTGGAGCTCAAGATCGCGTCCTTGTCCTGCGGGTTCAACTCAAATGCCTGCTGAAATTCACGCTGAGCGCTATCAAAGTTCTCCAGGGTTTGATAAAGGACGCCCAGGTTATAATGCAAATCCGCATCATTGGGGCGGTTGGCGATTTCCTTATTATAGTAATCTAAGGCGTTTTGCTGCAGCGCCTTCTTTTTCTGGGGATCATTTTCGCGCTTGGCCATTTCACTGAAACTGTTCGCTAGATTGCTGACGGCTTCTTTGTTGGAAGGGTCTCTACTCAAAATATCCTGAGCCACCTCTCGAGCCTTATCAAATTGTTCCGTGGCATAATACATTTTCATCAACCAACCACGATCTTCCATCGCCTCGGCTTTAGGATCAAGCGCAACCACCTTGTTCAATGCGTCTATGGCTTCCGTGTATTTTTTACCGTTGATATAGGCCTTGGAGAGAAGCGACCACCCGGAGCGATCTTCGGGTTTAACGGTCACAGCCATTTGCAATGTTTTGCCCGCCTCTTCATGTTGCTGTTTGTTGAATTGTTCTACAGCCTGATTGTAAAGATCTTTGAATACTTTCCCTTTAGTAGTTTCGATTTCCGCCTTGTGCTTCGGTGATAACGCTAAAGAGGTATTGAACTCATTGAGCATTTCCGGATAGTTCTTCTGCTGGGCATAGATGTCGCCCAATAAATAATGCGCTTGAGCGTCGTTGGGATTCTCGTCCAAACCCATCAGCAGTTGTTCCTTGGCTTTGTCCAAGTCATTCTGCTGCAGATATACCTTCGCGGAGGTGACATAGACGCTGTTGCATCCGGTCAATGTCAACCCAACAATCAGGGTGACGGTCAGGATGGTTAGGGCAGTTTTCATAGTTTTCTCACTGACAAATTTGCGGGTCTTATTATGGTGGATTATTTCAAATTGGCGATATCATGAAAATTATATGGCGGACGATGAATCCCCTTTTCGGTGATAATCGCCGCAATCAGCTCGTGCGGAGTTACGTCAAATGCCGGATTGAAGGTGTTCACACCTGGCGGCGCGGTGCGTACATTCCCGAATCCAGCCACCTCCTCGCCGGATCGTTCCTCAATGGGGATCGAATCGCCAGAAGTCAGGGAATGGTCAACCGTAGAGGTTGGAGCGGCTACATAAAAAGGTATGCCGTGATGTTTCGCCAGCAAGGCCACCGTATAAGTTCCTATCTTGTTGGCGGCGTCGCCGTTGGCGGCGATGCGGTCGGCTCCGACAATGACGGCATCTACCCAACCCTTGCGCATGACCACCGCGGCCATGTTGTCACAAATTAAGGTGACGTCAATGCCGTTGGCCTGCAACTCGAAGGCGGTCAGCCGCGCTCCTTGAAGCAGGGGGCGGGTTTCATCAGAAAATACCTTTATCTTCTTACCCTGTTCAGCGGCTACATAAACGGGCGCCAAAGCCGTGCCCATGCCGCCGGTAGCCAAGGATCCGGCATTGCAATGCGTTAAAATGCTCATCCCATCGCGGAGCAATCCGGCCCCATGCTCGCCTATAGCCCGGCACATGGCTTCGTCTTCGGCGTGGAGAGCCAGTGCTTCTCGCAGCAGCGCGGTGCGTGCCGATTCCACATCGTTCTGCTTATCAAGCACCCGTCCCATGCGATCAATAGCCCAAGCCAGATTTACAGCCGTCGGCCTTACAGCCCGAAGCTGAGCCATAATGCTCCGCAAATCAAGCCTGAACGATCCGATCTCCTTATGTTTCAAAGAGTTGGCTCCAATGACAACTCCATAAGCTCCAGCCACCCCAATAGCTGGCGCGCCTCGTACCGCCAATCTGAGAATGGCATCGCACATGACGCGGAAATCATCGGTGACTATGTACTCGAAAGTATGGGGTAACTTGGTCTGGTCTATGAGTTTAACTTTACCCTGATCTGTAAGCCACTCGATAGTTTTAATCTTCATGGTTTGCGTATTGATTTCAGATTGAGGAAGTAAACTTTACAATTTAAGCCCTTTTCAGCGCTAAGTCAAGGGGAAATCGGGCGAAACGTTAAAATCCCGTGATATCTTTGAACGAGCCATAACGGGTTTCCACATCGTTCATCGTTAGAGAACGCAAGCGCTCTACCGAAAATTGTTCCACGGCGTAGGAGGCCACTACTGATCCGTATACCATGGCTTTACGCATGGTCCCAAGGCTATGATCTTTGCAGGAAGTCAGATACCCAAACAGACCGCCAGCAAAGGAATCTCCGGCCCCGGTGGGATCGTAAAGTGATTCCAAAGGATATGCAGGAACCGCAAAAAATGAATCCCCAGAGACCATGAAAGCCCCATGTTCCCCCTTCTTTACGATAACAATCTTCGGCCCCAGTTGGCTGACGCCTTTTGCTGCCTTAATGAGATTTGTTTCGCCGGTGATTTGTCGCGCTTCTTGGTCGTTCAAAATGATGGCATCTACTTTGGCCATTACTTTTTTCAGATCGGGCAGAGCCGTGGAAATCCATAGATTCATGGTGTCTAGCATGACCAGGCGGGGTTTGGTCATCTGGCTTAAAACCTCCAGTTGCAACGCGGGATGGATGTTAGCCAGGAAAAGATAGGGTGTATCCCGGTAGTTGGCAGGCAACTTCGGCGAGAAAGTCTCAAACACATTGAGATCTGTAGAAAGTGTATCGCGTTGGTTCATATCCACATGATACACGCCGGACCAGCGGAAGGTCTTTCCTTTGGCGATTTCCAGGCCATCGGTATCCACACCGCGCTTTTTTAGGAAATCAAGTTGCGTCAAAGGGAAGTCGTCTCCAACAACGGCAACTATTTTCACCGGTGTGAAAAAGCTGGCGGCGGCAGAGAAAAAGATGGCCGAGCCGCCGAGAGTGTCGTGAACTTCACCATAGGGTGTTTTGATGGTATCCAGTGCTGCGGATCCTACAACCAGTATACTCATTAAATCCTCCTACATCTGTTCAGGGGCAGACATGCCCAGCAAGCGCAAACCTTCTTTCAGGGTGATTTGTACGGCTCGACATAACGCCAGGCGTGCTCGAGTCAGGGGTGCGTCATCTTCATTCAGTACACGACACTCATGATAAAATTTATGGAATATCGTGGCTAATTCACTTAAATAAGCGTTCAGCCGGTGTGGCGCCATCTGTAATGCAGACGCCTCAACTTCATCGGGAAATAAAGATAATGCGCGCAGCAGGTCACGCTCTTCCACAGCGCCAAGTTTTTTGTAATCGCCATCTTGTATTACTTGATATGCACCAGCCTTACGGAAGATAGAGCTGATGCGCGCATGAGCATACTGCACGTAAAATACGGGGCTTTTTTCGGAGCGATCTTTAGCCGCTTCAATGTCAAAATCCAGATGCGAAGACCAACGCCGTGACAGGAAGATTTGCTTGGTGGCATCCGATCCCACTTCTTCGACCAATTCCTCCAAGGTGACGATTTCGCCTGTTCGCTTGGACATCTTAACTGGTTGACCACTGCGCAGCAAGTTGACCTGTTGAACGATTAAAACCTCTAAAAAGTCATCCGGGAATCCTAGCGCTTGCATTGCGGCCAACATGCGTTGCACATGCCCATGATGATCCGGGCCCCAGAGGTCAATTACTTTGGCGTATCCGCGTTCAGCTTTGTCCAAATGGTAGGCAATATCCGGCAGGAAATAAGTTGGTCGTCCGTCCGAAGTGATTACCACTCTGTCTTCATCATCGCCGAACTGGCTGGTGCGGAAAAAAAGGGCGCTTTCTTTTTCGTAAATATGCCCGGCCTGTTTCAGTTTCTCAAGCGTTTCCTCGGGGCGGTTTGATTCATGCAATTCGCTCTCGTAGAACCACCGGTCGAAATGAACACCATAGGCGTCCAAAGCCGACTTCTGCTTTTCCACGATGCGCTGAGCCGTCCATCGTCCCATCTCACGCGCTGACGCTCCTACAGGATCACCTGGGTATTTCGCAATCGCTTGGGCAGCCAGATCCTTGACGTATCCACCGTGATAGCCACCTTCCGGGATTTCCGCTGCCAATCCCTGGATCTGTTTGATTCGAGCCTGAACTGACAATCCCAGCATTTCTATCTGCTTACCGGCGTCATTGACGTAGTATTCACTATTCGCTTCAAACCCGGTTTTCTTCCCCAGCCTGACTAACGAATCGCCCACTGCCGCGGCGCGAGCGCTGACCACATTCATAGGGCCTGTGGGATTTGCTGAAACGAACTCAAACAATCTCTTCTCGCCGGCTCCAATTTCGGATGAACCGAAGCCCTCTCCCTCGGTCAATATTTGTTGCAGTGTCACTCGGTAGGCATCCAGGGACCAGAAGAAATTCAGATATCCAGCGCCGGCAATCTCCACGCGGCCTATCAAGGGATCATCTTTGGGGAAGGCGGAGAGAATCTCATTGGCAAGCTGACGCGGGGGACGCTTGAGCGCTTTGGCTAAGGCCAAGGCTACCGTGCAGGAGCGATCACCCATCTGCGGATCAGGCGGCTGCTCCAACACAAGCGGCACTTCCGGAAACTGAAGCTTCGCCATAGCGCGGCGAAGCTGGTCTATGAGATGATGGCTGAGGTTCACTGGGAAAGAGTGATTAGTACACCCACGCGGGATTAAGCTACGATATTCTCACTCGGCTCGAAATCAACGGGCAAGGATTTCGCTTCAGTCCAGAACGCTTCAAGGTCGTAAAATTGACGCATTGGGGGAGTGAATATATGCACAACGACGTCTATATAATCCAATAGTATCCAACTCAGGTTTTGGCGGCCTTCCACATGGTGGGGACGAACACTTTCGTCTTTCAAACTGCCTTCGATATGATCAGAAATCCCTTTCAGGTGTTGGTCAATCTCACCGTTCATAATCACGAAGTAGTCGGTGAATTGCGTCAGTTTCGAGATGTCCAGCACTTTTATTTCCTCCGCTTTTTTCTCCCAACCCAATCGCGCGATGCGAAGAGCCAATTCTTTGGCGGCGGATTTTGAGCCTTTTTTCTTTCTTACCGTAAGGTTACTCCGTGCTTAGGTTTAATTGAGTATGATCATATCCCAAAATCAGCGTAACGTCTGTATCCACAAGGTGTGGGTCTTCTTCGATCTTGATTTGATCCACCGTGACGCCCAAAGCATTGGCCACCCGTTTGGCAGCCAGCTCCCCAGCGGGTGTAGCTGAGCGGGCGATCACCAGCGTCTGCTTATAATCCTGAGCCTGGGCATTCCCAAATGTGAGGATATCAAAGCCTCGCTTGCGCAGTGATAGGCGGGCGCGCGTAGCCAAACCCTTGACACCACAACCATTCAGCAGTTGAATGCTGATGTCACCCGGGAAGGGCATGTCTGCGGTAAGCGGCGGAATAAGCGATGGTTTAGGTGGCTGCGCGGGCAAAGAAGTTGAGGTCGCGGAACTGTCTGCAACAGTTTTCGGCGGCGCGGTGGTCAATTTCTCTTTCAGGGCGGCTGCGCTGCCGGTTGCTGTCTGATCGGAATTCTCTGAGAAATAGTTCAGAAACAGGTTGGCGCCGGTCAAAAGGATGAGTACGGTTAGCAATAAGATAATCAGATTGGTAGTGTTGATGCGGCGGCTTTTTGGGGATGGTCGCCGCCGACGAGGGGGTCTTCTCATATCAAATGCCGGGGGAAGGGACGAAGAAAGCGCCGCGATGTGTCGGCGCGGCGCACATTTTTAAGGTAGAAAGGTTTAGTGAGGTCTTTCCGGTTGAATCCTGCAACAAGTTCATTTCGACTGCGATTCCTGGTTCTCGGGATCTTGATAATTCTGAATTTGAAGCGGAGACGAATAAGGATAACCACCCCAATAAGGGTTGTATCCATAACTACCATAGGAAGGATAGTTGGCTACTTCAAAATGCAGGAACATATTCTCGGTGGGACGCCAATTCAAAGCTGCACCACCGACGAAACGAGCGCTTCTGGTGAGGCCATCCGGACCAACCGTAGAATATGGCGTATGTTGGAACCCGAGGTTCAAGGTCAACGATAAGGGATTAGAGAGCCGATAGCCGATGGTTTCCATGAATAAACCCTGCATGAGGCTGTTGTTGCCTGAAGTAGCATACGCCATGGAATATGAAGTGTTGAAGGTCATGCGGCTGGGATTAAGAAATCCAAGGGGGTTCATTCCCAATTGCGTAACACCCCCAGAGCGAAGATAATTGTTCACACCCAAACCCTGATCGCCGGTGCCGGCTAAGGCGCTGACAGGCACGATCAGCAGAACGATCAACTGCAAACTGATTATCTTATATTTCATCATGATCAACTCCTCAACCACACCATAGAAATATTAACACAAGGTCATCCCAAAGTCAAGGGAATTCTGCACGTTTTCAGGAAGATCGGTTCCTCATTCGTTAAACCTCCCCCTCAGGGTGAAGTTCCCGATTCAGAAGCATCTCGTGAGCAGATTCCAATTCCGCAACCGTATTGATCCCCATGACTTCCGTAAAATCGCCTTGAAATGCTCCAACTTTACAACCTGAAGCGACCAAAAGACGCACAACATCGGTCAGGTAATACTCCTTCTGGTCATTATCGGTATTAAGCTTCGGCAAGGCTTCCTGCAAGGCGCTCATATTAAATACGTAAATGCCGCTGTTGATTTCGGTGATGCGGCGAGTTTCGGCATCCGCATCACGCTCTTCTATGATAGCGGCCAGGGTATCTTGCGGCCGGCGCACGATGCGGCCGTAGCCGGAGGGATTAGCGGCAATCGCCGTCATAACTGTGGCGGCAGCAGTCGAGGCGAAATGATGATCAATCAAATGGTTCAAGGTTGTAGATCTAATCAGAGGCACATCCCCGGATAACACCAAGACTGAACCATCAGTATCCTCTATTTCGGATATTGCGCACATGACGGCATGCCCTGTCCCCAATTGTGGTTCCTGTATGGTGAAACGGACGCCGGATTGGCTCAGCTCACATTTAACTTGTTCCTTCTGATGACCCACCACGACTACAATGGGGCTGGCTTTAAGTTTTTTGGCTGTATCAATCACGTAATGGATCATGGCTCGAGCGCCCAGCGGATGGAGGACTTTGGCCAGATCGGACTTCATGCGCGTCCCTTTGCCGGCCGCCATGATAATGAGGGCAAGTTTTTTCTGGGAATTCATCAAGCTCCAATAATGACATTATCTATCAGTCTGGTACTACCTACCCAAACGGCACCGGCCAGGACTGCCGGGCCGGTTATTTTCTGGAGCGTGCGTAAATCGTTCGCATCCACGACCTCCAGGTAATCTACACTGACACCCGGGATGGTTTTAGCCATCTTCTTCATTTCCTGCTTGATCTTTCCGGCGTCATTTTCACCGGCGAGGCACAACTGCTGGCCCTTGATCAAAGTGTTATATAGAATTGGGGCGCGTCCCCTCTCCTCCGGCGATAGATAGCTATTACGGGAACTCATGGCTAATCCATCAGCTTCGCGAACGGTGGGACAAACCAGAATTTGTACGTCGAAGTTCAAATCCTCAGCCATGCGGCGGATCAACAGGGTTTGCTGGTAATCCTTTTGACCGAATGCAGCCACATCGCAGCGGGTGAGATGAAATAGCTTGGCGACAATGGTGGTAACCCCTCGGAAGTGAGTGGGTCGAGTCCGCCCACAAAGGACATTTCCCAATCCTTCCACAATCACGAAAGTGCGAAAACCATCAGAGTACATCTCTTTGGAGTCGGGATAAAATATCGCATGTGCGCCGTGATCTGCCACCAGTTTCTCATCACGCTCAAAATTGCGCGGATAGCGATCCAGATCTTCTCCGGGTGCGAACTGAGTGGGGTTGACAAAGATGGACACGATCAACCGGTCACAATTCGGTTTGGTATGGTCAATTAGAGACAAGTGGCCATCATGTAGATAACCCATCGTTGGGACCAGTCCGATAGTCTGTCCCTGATGTTGCCAGTCGTGTATAAAGGTTCGGAGTTCAGGAACGGTGCGAAGAATAATCATGTTTATTTCTCGTAACTTTCATCCGCTGACGGGAATGACCCATTCTTCACGTCGCGGATGTACTCTTTGACCGCTCCGCCAACCTCTTCGGCCAGGCGACGGTATTTACGGACGAATCTCAGATTGAACTGTTCATATAAGCCTAACATATCATAATTCACCAACACCTGTCCATCGCATTCCGGACCTGAACCAATGCCGATAGTAGGAATCGTGATTGACCGCGTAACTTCCGCAGCCAGTGGCGAGGGAATTTTTTCTAACACTATGGCAAAAGCTCCGGCGTCTTGCAGAGCTTTCGCATCGTCCAATAGCGCCTTGGCTTCGGACTTTTCCCGGGCGCGTACTTCCCAGCCGCCGAATTTGTTGATAGATTGCGGCGTCAAACCCAGGTGACCCATTACCGGGATACCCACATCCACGAGACGCTTTACGGCTTCTATAATGGGACGTCCGCCTTCCAACTTAACGGCCTCGGCACCGGCCTCTGCTAAAAAGCGACCGGCGTTGGCCACTGCCTGTTCAGGTGTTATCTGAAACGACAGGAAGGGCATGTCCGCCACCAATAATGCTCTCTGAACGCCTCTGGAGACGCATTGAACGTGGTAGAGCATCTGTTCCATCGTCGCTGTCAGCGTTGAACTGCCTCCGGCTACGACCATCGCCGCGGAATCCCCCACCAGGATAATGTCTACTCCAGCCTGGTCTTCCAAGCGGGCAAATAAAGCGTCGTAAGCCGTCAAAACGGCGATCTTTTCGCCGCGTTTTTTCATATCCTGCAAGCAAACGGTGGTTACTTTCTTCACCTTGATCACTCCGAGGATTTACGAATGACTTCTACGATCCTTCCGCCGCCAATCACACGGTCGCCCTGATAGAAGACCGCTGACTGGCCAGGGGCTATGGCTTCGGCAGGAGAATCCAGCGCAATGATACACCCATTTTTTTCGGGAATGATCCGTCCAGCAACGGCCGGAGACCGATAGCGAATTTGGATTTGGGCGTGCATTGATTCAACTGGCGCTTCAATCAACCAGTTGACCTGATCAGTGCGGAAGGTACTCTCGAGCAATTTTTCCTTCGATCCAATCACCACGCGATTATTTTCAGGTTCCACGCGCAATACATAGCGCGGTTCTGGAAATCCACCTCCCAGGTTTTTGCGCTGGCCAACAGTATAGAACGGGTATCCAGCATGCTCACCTGCTGATTTAAGTCCATACGCGTTCTCTTCAATCATTTCGCCATATTCAAGGCCAGTAAACTGGTCAGGGGCGCGATTTTTCAGGAAATCGGCATAGTGACCTTCTGGGATGAAGCAAATCTCCTGGCTCTCAGGCGTGTTAGCAGACTTCAAATTCAGCTCAGAGGCAATGCGGCGTACTTCGGTTTTGGTCAATCCACCCAAAGGGAATAGCGACTTTTTCAGTCGTTCCCGAGGAATTCCCCACAGAGCATACGATTGATCTTTAGCCGGATCAACTGCACGACGGAGTTGGACATCCTCATCACCAACCAAAATCTGTGCATAGTGACCGGTAGCAATAAATTGGCATCCCAGAGCTTGGGCCTTCTCATATAAAATCCCCCACTTCAATATTGAATTACAACGAACACAGGGATTGGGTGTTCTGCCAGCCAAGTATTCGTTCATGAAGTCGTGAATTACAAAGCGATCAAAATCAGCGGTTAAATCAAGCGCATAGTGCGGGATCCCAAGCGATTGACAAACAGCCTGAGCCCGGTAGATGGCTTCCAGACTACAACAACCTCGATGCGATGGCGGTAGGCAAGCAGATTCCGCGTCGAAGAGCTTCATGGTCAAGCCTACGGCCTGGAATCCCTGACGAACGAGAAGAGCAGCAGCGACCGAGCTGTCTACACCGCCGCTCATAGCCACGGCCACTGAGTTTGTAAATGCTGAAGACGGTTTCACTTGGATCGTTTATACTTAACCATTAAAAGCCATGGCTCTCAGATTCTCTACGATCTGTGGCACAATTTCCAGAGCGTAATCAACTGATTCATCGTCGTTCTCACGACCCAAAGAAAAACGTATGGATCCTTGCGCAATCTCCGGATTAATACCCATCGCTAAAAGCACGTGTGAAGCGTTGACTTGGCCCGAACTGCATGCGGAGCCGGTGGATGCGGCTATCCCCTTTAAATCCAGAGATAATAATAATGCCTCCCCTTCAATGCCTGCAAAGGAAATATTATTAATTCCCGGCAACCGCTCCGTGGGATGACCATTTAAATGAATATCAGGCAGTTTGGAATTTAGGCCGGTCCACAACCGCTCGCGAAGATCGGTCAATCGCTGAGTTTCGGAATCCATTTTATCATGACAAATTTGTGCCGCTTGAGCAAAACCCGCTGCGCCAGGTAGATTTTCCGTACCGGTACGGAATTCGCGTTCCTGGTGCCCGCCAAATGTGCGTTTTTCCAGCTTCACACCACGTCGTACGTACAGCGCTCCAACACCCTTAGGACCGTATATTTTATGAGCCGATATTGAAATTAGATCAAGATTGGCGGCTTGCACATCCAGCGGTAATTTGCCAAAGGATTGAACCGCATCGCTGTGTAATAAAGCGCCTTTTTGTCGGCAGATCCGTCCAATTTCTCCTAGCGGATTGATCGTGCCGATCTCGTTATTTACGTGCATTATAGACACCAGCACGGTGCCGGGAGTAATGGCGCGAGACACCTCTTCGGGTTGAATCATACCATAAGCATCCGGGCTGATATAGGAGACCCGATAACCATTATTTTCCAAATATTTGGCCGCATCCAGGACGGCGTGATGCTCTATCTTGCTCGTAACCAAATGATCTCCGCGATCGCGATTAGCCTTCATAATACCGAGCAAGGCGGTATTGTCGGCTTCTGTGCCACCGGAAGTGAAGAACAATTCAGCGGGATCGGCGTTGATTAGACGAGCGATTGTTTCCCTGGACTCTTCCAACAGGACGCGCGCCTCCCGGCCAAATCCATGCACACTGGAGGGATTGCCGTAGGTTTTATGCATGGCCTGCGCCATGGCTTGTACAACCCGTTCGTCAACACGAGTCGTGGCGCTATGATCAAAGTAGTATTTATTCATGGATTTAAGAACTAACCATTTGTGTTTCGAGCGCGTAGATGCTCAATCCAACGATCCAAGGCGCGCCCCCGGTGGGAAATTCGATTTTTCTCTTTCAGGGTCATCTGTGCCATTGTTTTCCCCGCTTCCTTGGAATAGAAGACAGGATCGTAACCAAAACCATTTTCTCCTGAGCGTTCCGTGGTAATCGTGCCCTCGATGACGCCCTCGAAGAAACGCGTTCGACCATTGAGAACATAAGCCAGCACGCACCGGAAGCGCGCCTGCCTGCGATTCTCTGGGATACGCTCCATTTCGCGCAGCAGTTTGGCGCAATTGGAAGCATACGTCGCTACCGGCCCATCATAACGCGATGAATAAACTCCGGGCGCGCCTTGAAGAGCCTCCACTTCCAGTCCGGTGTCGTCTGCCAGTGTCGGCAGGCCGGTCAACTGATGGAGGGTTATGGCCTTCTTCTCGGCGTTTGCTTCCAGAGTATCGCCGTCTTCCTCGACTTCAGGGAGGCTGGGGAAATCGTCTGGCGTCAGCACTTCGATGCCTAAAGGTACAACCTTGCCGCGTACCTCGCGCAATTTATCTTTATTCCGGGAGGCCAGAAGTATTTTCATAATTATCTTATTCCGGGTTCCCCGGAACCTGAATTCTATCCACAATTCCCACAATAGCGGCATCCACTGGGGTCAATAGTGGCTCGGGAAACATCAACGAAGCTTCACGGGAAGTCACATAGAAGACAATCTCACCCTGCCCGGCGCCTACGGTATCTACAGCAGAGAGGGGATTGCCCATCAGTTTGCCCTGTTCCGTCAAGGGTTGGATGAGCTGGAGCTTGGTGCGTTCCAGGTGGGAATCCTTCACCGTCGCCCAGATAGTGCCGATGACCTTCGCGAGGTTCATGGGAGGTTTGTCTCCCACTCTTCAATGGGGATTTCCACGTCCAGCTTGTCCACAATAGCCATGATCACTGCATCCACGGGCTTGTCCTTGGTCAGCCAAGTCAGCCGCGCCGATGATCCTTGCGCCAGGAGTACGATCTCGCCCGGCCCGGCGCCCACGCTGTCTACCGCCACCAGGAAGGAATTCAGCGGTTTATAATCCAGATCCACAGCCCGGACGATCTGGAATTTCATCCCTTCCAGCATTTCATCCTTACGCGTGGCCCAGACGGTGCCGATGACACGACCTAAAAGCATGGATTCCTCATTTCGCTTGAATCTCCTCCCAGAAACTCCTCCCCACCCCTGTCCCCTTTACCCTGAAATACTCTGCGATGGTGGCCGCCAGATCTGCGAAGGTGTCTCTTGTTCCCAGGTTTATATCGCCACTAATCTTTTGACCATAAACCAGTAGCGGTACATATTCTCGAGAATGATCGGTCGAAGGTGTGGTTGGATCGCAACCGTGATCGGCGGTGATGGCCAAAACATCATCCGGTCGTAGCGCCTCCAGGATTTGCGGCAGAACCTGATCAACCTCGAGCAGACCGCCATAGTATCCGGTCATGTCGTTGCGGTGACCCCAGAGCATATCAAAATCCACCAAGTTAGTGAAAATTAACCCGGCGGGTTCGCTCTGAATTGCCTTCAAGGTCTCCTCTAACCCATTCCGGTTGGACCCCGTGTGCACAGCGTCACTCAAACCTCGTGCGGCGAACAGGTCTTCGATCTTGCCGATTCCCAGTGTCGGGATGCTATTGCGCTTCAGAATGTCCAGCAATGTGTCATGGGGGGCTTCTAAGGAAAAATCCCTCCGATTAACGGTGCGTTTGAAATTACCCGCTTGTCCGATAAATGGCCGCGCGATGATGCGCCCAACTGCATCCGAGCCGGACATGATCCGGCGAGCGATTAGACAAATGTGGTAAAGCTCCGGTAACGGTATAATCTCTTCGTGCGCGGCGATTTGCAGAACGGAATCAGCCGAAGTGTACAGGATGGGTGATCCGGTACGAACATGCTCTGATCCCAAGCGCTCAATGATCTCCGTGCCGGAAGCAGGCGCATTGCCAAGATAATCAAGGCCGGTTTCCAGCCTTAATCTGGAAATGATTCTGTCCGGGAAGCCCTGAGGATAGGTTGGCTGCGCTTGCGGAGCGATATACCCCATCAACTCCCAATGGCCGGTGACACTGTCTTTTCCCGGTGCCAGTTCCGCCATTTTACCGAAAGCAGCCTGTGCCTGTACCGCATCGGAAAGCCCCTGGATTGGAGCAATTTTGCCCAACCCCAAGGCTTCAAGGTTGGGCAATGACATTCCTCCTAAGGCGGAGGCAAGATTCATGAGGGTGTTCGAGCCTTCATCGCCGTAACGATCGGCATCCGGTAAAGCGCCTATGCCGACACTGTCGAGAACCAGAACGACGAATCGCCCCACGAGTGGATCACATGCCTTTCAGTTCTTCCTCGGTGCACTTGCAGACGCGAGCGACCCGGGTGCGATAGCGAAAAGCGCCGCTTTCCGTGGCAACAGGGGAAACGACCTTCATGTAGCTCAACGGTGTTCCGCAAACCGGGCATTTCTTAGCCTGCTTCTGAGCTTTGGCCACTTTATCGCTGAACGATTGTACTTTTGCCATGATTTCTCCTTATTTCGTCATCCCCGCGTCAAAAAGGGACGCCCCTTTGGGGCGAAAGCGGGATTCGATTTCCCATTACAATGGTACTCCCAAGGATATCGCATCCCTGGGAATAACAAATCCATATATAATATAACAATTCCAGCGCCAAAGTCAATAAAAAATCCGCCCAAACGTTCATCGGCTTGGGCGGATTCAATCAAGGGTACAAAGGGCTTACGGTTCGGCCGGGATCGTAGAAACCTGATTCATCCGCCAATAATCATCTCTCAAGGGTATCGGGATTGAATCTTTGCCCGGGGCTTCCGGCAAACGATGCTTCAGAGTGTCTCGGTTGGAAAGATCGTTTGTCGCTGTCCATTGTTCATGAATCGGCGACGGGATAATTTTAGGGTCAAGGATTTCTTGCGTGGCTGATGCAGGGGAGGAAACATCTTTTACGGCTACCTGCGAGCTGATTGGCGCTGGATTGAGACTGAGGGTTGACTCTGATACGGGTAAAACTGGGCGTAAAAGCAAAACCCCAATAAAAATAGCCAAGGCAAATCCCGTCGAAAGCGCAACAGTATAGGGCAACGGGGTTGATCTCATTTCCCGCCTGGAGGTGGGAAGTTCCAACCGGTTGATTTCCCGTTTTAAATTAAAAATGAATTGTGGTGAGGTTTCCAGTTTGCGGAGGTTTCGCAGGGCCGTCCGCAAACCTTGCATTTCGGCGCTATAATTCCGGCAAAAAGGACAGTTCTGTTTGTGACTTGCCAGTGCCTGTCTGCGAGCCGGTTCCGCCTGCATATCGTTTAACTGGGCGAATTCCCGTTCAAAATCCTCGCATCTGATGTCAGTCATCGTTTCTTTCCCTCGTGTTATCATGCCACCATGTTTGCGTTATTTAGATCATCTCTCCATAAGGGTTAAGCTAAATCACAATTTGGGGAATATGTAATCGGGATTAATCTTAATCTCTACCTCTTTGAACACCCAGGTTTCACAATGGTTCCCAAAAAAATGCATCTTTTTGCGCCCTCTGAAATTACTCAGTTTTAGCCGCAAATAATCTGCCAATAGATTCTTTAGATTCGCCCCCGCAACCGTTTCTGAATTTGGCTGCGACCGCGATTGACCCGCGACTTTACGGTTCCCAGTGGCACATTCAGGATCTGGCTGATCTCCTCATAGGATAGATCCTGCAAGTCGCGAAGAATGATGACCTCTCGGAAGTATACCGGCAATTTCATCACCTCACGCAGGATCATCTCTTTGACGAGACTGCCTTCCACAGATTTCTCCACGTCAATGTCAGAATCCGGGATTTCATAATCTTTCTCGCCCTCGCCGCGTTGGGAAATGGAGAAGAAATTGCGAATTTTACGCCGGCGTAATTCCGTGCGCGCCAGATTACCGGCAATGGTATATATCCAGGTGGAAAACCGCGCGATTTCCTTATAGCGATGCTTGTTGCGATAGACCCGCAGAAAAGTCTCTTGCACGATATCTTCGGCGGCGTTGCGGTCGTTCAGCAGCCGACCAACGAAGTTGATCAATTGACCCTGATACCGATCCACAATCTGATCGAAGGCGGTGAGATCCCCTTGCTGGAATTTAGCAATAAGTTGCTCGTCGCTGGTGCTTTTCAGCAACGTTTCATTCATGGTTTTTCCTGTTTCTGATCGCTAGTGGGATTCAGCAGGTTTTCCGCCAGTATCCAGAAAATCTGTTCATCGCCCACGCTTAAGGTCTTTCGTTGCAAGTCCGCCTGGGCCAGCAATTCCAAGGAAAGACCCAGCTCACGGCGGCTGTAGCGGGGTAGGTAGTCGCGATAACGTTTCTCTAGAAAAGAAGGCTTTAAATTAAGTAGTGAGCTCCATTGCGAGGCCGGCATCTTTTTCTCGGCAAGATATTTCATGCGATAGAGCGCCCAGGTCTGACGATAGAGAAGATGAATCAAACCGCCGATGTCGGCTCTGCTGCGCAGCAGTTGTTGTAAGGTTAGGCGCGTTCCGGCTGCGTCTCGATTGCCGATAGCTTGTAACAGTTTAAAAATCTCCACCTCGCGGCTAAAAACGCTGCATTCTTCGAGGTCAGAGGCTTCAATCTTCTTTTTTTCGCCTATGTAAAATACCAGCACTTCTATTTTAGATAATAGGTCGCGTAAGCTGGGGCTGCTATCGGAAAGGATGCGCGCGAGGGCTTCCTCACTGATTTCCTTCCCGTAGCTGAGCACGAATTCTCGCAAATATTTTTGCAATTCGACGGGTTTCAAGTTTGGGAAGGCCACGACTGTGCAGCGTTCCATTATTTTTCGGTAAAAAGACTTTTTCTCGTCAGCCTCCGGTTCGATCAGCACCAGCGTCAAATCCGGGACGGGCTGTTTCAAGGCTCGTTCCAGGATCGCAAGAGCGCCTTTTGTACTCTGGATTTTACCGGCATATTTCAACACGACCATGCGTCGTGAGGCAAGCAGCGGAAGAGAGGTCAGGGTATCGGCAAAGGCCATCCAGTTCATCTCATCATCGCCACGGAATGAACTCCAATTGAACTCCTCAGTACCCGGATCAACAGCAACCTGCTTCAGTTTGGCCAACGCTCGTTCTATGAGCACGTCCTCTGGCCCATAGAAAAAGTAGCAGGGGTCAATACGATCCTGATCCAACTGAGTGAGAAGTTCGTGATATGTAATATTTTTATTCATCGGCAATTATTTCGCGCAAAATGAGACAAAATGTTCCAGTAACTTGCTGCCGGCTGAGTGCTCACCCATTCTTTCCGGATGCCATTGGACTGCCCAGATCAGGCGGTCGCCAATTCCTTCGACGGCTTCGATTACATTGTCCTCGGCCAGAGCCACAACTTTCAATCCAGATCCCACTTTTTTCGCCGCCTGGTGGTGATAGCTGTTGATTTCGATAACCGATGCCCCGATTACCCGGCCCAAAGCTGATTCGGCCTCCAGTCTAATTGAATGTCGAAAGGCACCTTCTTTTTTACCTCGGCGATGATCTACTGCCCCAGCATTCCAAGCGGGGAGATCCGGCCAAAGTGTTCCGCCATGAAAAACGTTAATTTGTTGCAATCCTCGACAGATTCCCAGTAGTGGCAAACTAGATTCTTCGGCTAACCTCAACAGCGCCGTCTCATGTTCCGAACGCTTTTGACAAGCCCGGTCGCCGCGATAATCGTCGCCGGGTGACACTACATCGGATCCGCCGGAAAGGATCAGGCCATCCAACCTGGCAACTATATCTCGCAACGTTGGTTCGGTTTCAACAAAGGGAATCGGGTACGGAATACCTCCGGCGCGTTCGATGGCGCTCGCATATTCACAGTTTAATACCGAAATTTCTTTCTTTCGAGAGAAGGATCGTCGGGGATCAGGCGGCTTCAATTCGCAAGAAATGCCAATCAGGGGTCTAGGGGCTGCGGACATCTTTTAGACCAGTATAAATGTAAGGAGGCCGATGACGAAAAGATATACGGCAAACATCCACAACCCGCGTTTCACCACGAGCCTCAGCAATAGCCCGATGGATAAATAGCCGCTGATAAATGCCACCGCAGTCCCGATCAAGCTGGGTAGCCAATCTATTTGCGCCGTTCCGGCAATATCCTTGCCTTCCAGCAGTGTGGCGCCGAGAATTGCCGGGATGGATATCAGAAAAGAAAATCGAGCCGCAGTCTCACGGCTCATACCGCTTATTACTCCTGCCGCTATAGTGAGACCCGACCGCGACACTGCGGGGATGATGGCTATCCCCTGCGCGACGCCGACGAAAAACGCCTGGTGGGTTTTAATGTTACCCTGGGTATTGTTGTTAACTCGGACGCGATCGGTGATGATCAGTAGCAATCCCGTGACCCAGAATTGCATTGCCAGGGATCCGGGACTATCGAACATGACCTCGAATTGATCCTTGAATAGCAAACCGATTAAGGCCGTGGGGATACTCGCCAGGATGATCATGATTATCCAGCGGCGGCCATCCCCGCTGGAAGACTTGGTGAAAGCAGAAATGAAAATATTCGCAATATCGTGGCGGAAGTAAATAACCACCGCCAGTGTCGTGCCCAGGTGCAGCATCACGTCGTAAGCGAGAGCCGGTCCCTGAAATCCCAGTAAATGTTGGAAAAGAACCAGGTGTCCGGAACTGGAGATGGGTAGAAATTCGGTCAATCCCTGTACCAGTCCTAAAATAACGCTTGTCAGTAGATCCATCAAGATACCGGTAATAAGTAAATTATTCCTTTATTCCGAGGGCTGCGACCAATCTGCCGACGTGCGCACCTTCGGCCCTATAACTGCATAAAATGTCACTGCGACAGCGCGTACACAACGGGTCGGTGGCGATGTTCTCAGGTAGAATCCCACTCTCCAATAACTGCCTGCGATTGGCAGCGCGCAGATCCAAGTAGAAATGTCCGTTGGACCCTTTTGCCGAATCGCCCGCCTCAAACTTTTCAGCAACTTCCAGACCTACTTCGTAACACCCTGCACAAATTGAAGGGCCGAGTAGAGCGCCAATATCCTGAGCAATAGAGCCGTACTGTGCGACCATCAGAGCAATGCCCTGTTTAACGATCTGCGCGTCGCTGCCTCGCCACCCTGCATGTATCAGGGCAATACAACCTGCGTGCATGTCCCACATAAAAACCGGCAGGCAATCGGCTGTCACCACAGCCAGAAACAACCCCGGCCTATTAGTGGCAATGCCATCAGCCCCGGCGTAATATCCACCTCTATCCACAGCTAAGACCTTCGAACTGTGAATCTGCCCGGCGGTGGCAACAGGATTGTGATCAAATCCCAAGCTATGCACGAATTCCCGCCGGAATTGCATACTTTCCAGGTATTGCCGATCCAACCAGAAAGATTTGAGAGAAAACGCGGCGACGATTCCGGGAGGGCAAATCCCATCATAGCGAAAATGAGTTACCACCATGCACCCCTCACTTATCGCCTGATTCATTGATCATGAAGATCAAGCTCTCGTTCATGCTGCCGGTACGGTAACCTTCCAGATCCAGAGCCACGTAAGTGTATCCTGCTTGCTTGACGGCTGCCACTACTTCGGCTCGTACCGTTTCGTCTAACAAACGGTTGATTTCCTGCGGCCCTATTTCCAAACGAGCCACCTCACCGTGATGCCGCACTCGGATCACTTTGAATCCCAACTCATACAGAGCATTTTCCGCCTTATCCACCTTGGTCAAAGCCTTCGGAGTAATAGCTATTCCGTAAGGAAATCTTGAGGACAGACAGGCGAAGGCCGGTTGATCCCAAGTGGGTAATCCCAGGATCCGAGATCGTTCCCTTATATCCTTTTTGGTGAATCCGCATTCCCTTAACGGACTTATGATGCGCAATTCCTTCAGCGCCTTCATCCCAGGACGGTGATCTTTCAAGTCATCTACATTGGAACCATCAGCCAGATGTTCAATACCCGCCTTGTGGGCCACTTGGGCAATTTTTTGAAAAAGTTCACGCTTGCAGAAATAACAACGATCTGGGGGATTGGTGCTGAATTCGGGGATATCGGTTTCCTCCGATTCCACGAAAATCTGTCGTCCCCCTATTAGGTGGGCTACCTCCTCAGATTTAAGCTTCTCCCGTTCCGGATAGGTCGTGGAGGTGGCGGTGACAGCGATAGCCTGGTCACCCAACTCCTCAACCGCTATTTTGAAGAGGTAGGTTGAATCTACGCCTCCGGAATAAGCAACCGCCACAGAACCCAGATTGTGTAACAGATCGCGTAGCTGCTTCTCTTTATCTTCCGAGGTCATTGCTGCATTTCCCGAGCAACTTCGAGGGGTGTTTTGACCACCCGAAGTTGTCCGTTTTCGTAATTTAATATATAGAGTGTATGATTCACTCGCTGTCCAGGAGGAAAGACCATTTCTGCCCGAACACCGGTGAAACGTCGAATCTGGCGCAATCGTCCCGCAATTTTCTGGGAGCTGGTCTTTCCGGTATCTTTTAGTCCTTGAGCCAGGAATTGGAAGGCATCCCAACCCAGCAGGTTCCAGCGATCGGGCCATGCACCGGAACGTGTCTGAAAGGTACGAGCAAAATCTGTTTCTAAACTGACCCCGGCTCCTTCCGTAAAATTCGCAGGGAACGCCATATCCGTCACGTATCGTCTGATAGATTCCCTGCCGATCAATTCCAAACAGGCTGCATCTCCTATTAAGGGCCGATTGAATCCGGCAGCGGCGAGTTGAGGCGCTAACAAGGCTATTTCTTCACCCTGTACGGGGATAAAAAGCGCATCCACACCATTAATCGTTTGGTCAACTTGGGCCGAGTCAGAAAGTAATTCAGTTCCCAAGGGAAGCTCAAGAGTATCCTCGGTACCTGTGTCTATGGCTGGTGTCGAGGGTGACTGCTCATTTGTGTCTCCCGAAATGGAAGCAATAAGTCTCTGGAAATTTGTAGATTCTTCATAGTACCACTGCACAGTCGCTATCGTGCCTCCCGAGGCCGTAAAACGATCCTGAAAACCTGCCACGCGATGACGGCCTTCGCCACTGGCCGGCGCCAGTATCGCGATTTTGCGGCAGCCCAGAGATTTATAAGCGTAAATTGCGGCTGCTTCACCCTCCAGCCTGAAATTAGGCAGAAGTTGGAATACGTCCGGGCCAACCTCTACCAAGTCAACTTCTTGACTGGACGGAATTATCAATGGCACTCCACGTTCACGAGCTACGGCGGCAACAGCGGCGGAACAAGATCCCTCCACATCGCCAATTAGAGCTATTACGCCCTCTTCATCAATCAAAGCTTGAGCGGCGCGTATCGCTTCAACTACGCTGCCGCGACTATCGCGGGAGATGATTTCCACTTCCAGCCGCTGCCGCCTTGCCCCTTCTGAGGCAGCGAGTTCGATACCCGCGAGCAACTTTAATCCATCATCGCCTCGTGAACCGGAAAGCTGAAGGATAACGCCGACTTTCAAGGGCAGTCTCTGACCTTGCTTTACCGCTGCGAGCTCTGCCTGAATCTGAGGTAGTTCCGCCAGTCCCATAACAGCTTCTTTTTGTGACTGGGTCAAGTAAATTTCGAATAAACGATCTAGTTTGCTCCTTGCCAGTAGATTCAATTCGTCATCTCGAGTGTTTTGGGCGGCGGCCAGGAGCTCCAATGACGCCGCCAAAAACCTCTGCTGCCGAAAATCCACTTGCGCCAGTATAAAATGTGCGTAGGAAGCGTAGCGTCCATGCGGATATTTTCCGATTAGCTTTTCCGCGGATTGCCGGGCTGAAGGTAACATGCCCATCTGCAGATAACTGCGCGCCAACATGAGCCAGGCGGCGCTTTCCCATGTGGACGTATCCTGCTGAATGACCTTTTGAAGGTGAATCGCGGCCGCTCCGAAATCCTCCTGCTTATAGCTCTCCAATGCCTGATCCCAATGCGATAGTTCCCCGGAGGGGGCCTCCTGACTTGATGAGAGCTTTGTATAGGTGAGAGCTGCTATGACAAGAAACAGCCACGTTGCCGATTTCATCACTCTACCGTCACACTCTTGGCTAAATTTCGCGGTTGATCAACGTTGCAGCCACGCAGCACAGCAATATAATAAGCCAACAATTGCAGTGGAATGACCGACAGGATGGGCATCAAGAAATTCATGGTGCGAGGAATTTCAATGGTGTAATCGGCTCGTTCACCCATCTCTTTATCACCTTCTGTGCAGACTGCAATCACAATCCCCTTTCGAGCCTTAACCTCCTCTATGTTGGAGAGAACTTTTTCATACGTACCATCCTGCGTGGCGATGAATACCACGGGCATATCCTTGTCAATCAGGGCAATCGGTCCGTGTTTCATCTCGGCGGCCGGATAACCCTCTGCGTGAATGTAGCTGATCTCCTTAAGTTTTAGAGCTCCTTCTAACGCTATGGAGAAGTTGTACCCGCGCCCGAGGTAGAGAAAATTGCGATGATCCTTAAATTTCTGAGCTAAATGCATAATCTTTTCATGATTTTCCAGGATCTTAGCCACTAAACCAGGCAGCTTTTTCATCTCACGCACCATCCAACGTCCTTGGGCTGAGGATATTCCCTTCATGCGCCCCAACAGAATTGATAAAAGAGCCAGCACGGTAACTTGAGAAGTAAAAGCTTTGGTTGACGCCACTCCGATTTCCGGGCCGGCGTGCAGATAGATGCCGGCATCCGTTTCCCGTGCGATGGTGGAACCGACAACATTGCATATCCCCAGCGTTGTGGCTCCCTTGCGTCGTGCTTCCTTAAGCCCGGCCAAGGTATCGGCGGTCTCTCCTGATTGACTGATAGCGATGACGAAGGTTCCGTCTTCGATGATGGGATCTCGGTAGCGGAATTCCGAGGCATATTCAACTTCAACAGGAATGCGGGCGAATTCCTCGATCATGTGCTCGCCGATCAATCCGGCGTGCCAGGAGGTTCCGCAGGCAATGATGATGATGCGCCGGGCGTGAGCCAATTTGTCCAAATGATCGGCGACGCCACCTAATTTGGCCGTACCCTCCTCTTCCAGCAAACGTCCACGCATGGAATCCTCCAGGGTGCGCGGCTGTTCCATGATCTCCTTCAACATGAAATGATCGTAGCCGCCTTTCTCAATCTCCTCTAAGTCGAGGGTAACGGATTCGATCTTTTTTAACACTTCACGATTGGTCAGAGTCCGATGCTGAACCGAGTCCTTCTTGATTAAGGCCACTTCGCCATCGTCCAAATAGATGGCATTACGAGTGTAGGGAATAATTGCGGCCAGATCGGAAGCCACGAAATTCTCGCCTTCCCCCACGCCGATAACCAGCGGGCTACCCATGCGGGCTGCGATGATACGATCCGGTTCTTTATCGCAAATGACGGCCAAACCATAAGTGCCTTTGACCTGAGCCAGAGCTAATTGCACCGCCTCCAGTAGATCACCTTGATAAGAATCCTCAATCAAATGAGCCAGAGTTTCAGTGTCGGTTTCCGTGCGGAATTTATGACCCCGAGCTCCCAGACGTTGCCTCAGTGCCGAGTAATTTTCAATGATTCCGTTATGAATAAGAGCAATATGTCCTTCAGTGTCAATGTGAGGGTGGGCATTGGTTCGGGAGGGGATACCGTGTGTAGCCCAGCGTGTGTGTCCCAAACCCAGTTGTCCGGGCAGCGACTGGCCGTTCAAAAGCTTCTCCAGCTCGGCTATTTTCCCCACCTCTTTCTTAATCTGAATGACTCCATTATGCAAAATCGCCAAACCTGAGGAGTCATACCCCCGATACTCCATGCGCTTCAATCCGGACATAAGGATAGGAGCGGCGTCCTTTTGACCAATGTATCCTATGATACCGCACATAAATCCCTCGCTTTCTTCTTACTCCCATTCCACGGTAGCAGGTGGTTTGGAGGATATGTCGTAAACAACACGATTAATGCCACGCACTTCATTGATGATTCGATTTGCAATTCGACCCAGCAAATCCCAGGGAAAGCGGGTAAAATCAGCCGTCATGAAATCGTTCGTGTTCACTGCGCGCAAGGCAATCACCTGCTCGTAGGTGCGTTCGTCACCCATGACACCCACGGACTTAACCGGTAATAATACCGCCAACGCTTGCGCAGTTTGGTCATACCAGCCGGCTTTGCGTAATTCTTCAATAAATATAGCATCGGCGCGCTTCAAAAGATCCAGACGTTGCTTTGTGACGGAACCGATGATGCGAACTCCCAGACCAGGTCCGGGAAACGGGTGCCGGCTGACCAAGAATTGTGATAATCCCAATTCTTTGCCGACCGCCCGAACCTCGTCTTTGAATAATTCTTTTAAAGGTTCGATCAATTTTAAATGCATTTTTTCGGGAAGTCCGCCTACATTATGGTGACTCTTGATCGTGGCAGAAGGTCCTTTGGCCGACCGACTTTCAATCAGGTCGGGGTAAAGCGTTCCCTGGGCCAAGAAGTCCACTTTGCCAATGTTTTTGGCTTCTGATTCAAAGGCAATGATAAATTCCCGACCGATGATTTTACGCTTTTGCTCCGGGTCTTCCACACCCTCCAAGGCTTTCAGGAAGCGGTCGCGAGCATCAACTACGCGCAAGGCCACACCAAATTGGTGCCGAAAAACGCGCTCTACTTCTTCCCGCTCACCTTCGCGCAGCAAGGCGTTATCCACCAGAACACAATGCAGCTGTTCCCCAATCGCTTTATGCAATAGTAATGCCGTCACCGATGAATCAACACCACCGGAAAGTCCGCAAATAACTTGCTCCACCCCCACCTGCTTCTGAATATCCTCGATGGATTGTTCGACGAAACTGGAAGCATTCCAATGGCTCCTGCATCCGCACACGTTGCGTATAAAATTTGACAATATCTCCGTTCCATGAGTCGTGTGGGATACTTCCGGATGAAATTGGACGCCATACTGCCGTGTTTCAGTGTTCTCAATCGCCGCGAATGGCGATCCATCGGAAACTGCGATAGAAGTAAACCCATCAGGAAGTTTCAACAATCTGTCACCGTGGCTCATCCAGACGACCTGCGTGCTTTCCAGATCCTGAAAAAGCACAGCCGGTCTGGTGATACTTAATTCCGTGCGACCGAATTCACCTCTGGCTTCTGATGGTCTGACCTGTCCGCCCTGATGATGGGCCATCAATTGTAATCCATAACAGATCCCCAAAATAGGAATGCCTAAACCGAAAATTGCCGAATCAGGTTGTGGCGCGTTCGTCTCGTATACTGAAGCAGGCCCCCCTGATAGAATAAGTCCACTGGGCATGCGTTCGCGGATTTTTTCTGCGGGACTGTCCGGCGACCAGATTTCACTGAACACACCCAGTTCCCGCACCCGACGCGCAATCAACTGTGTGGTTTGCGCGCCGAAGTCGAGAATGATGATTGTTTCTAAGGTTTGCATTCTAAATCAAATCTTCCGGATGCCGGATAAATTCTTCTAAGGTCGGATAATGAGTCAGGTCGTAATGAATAGGGGTAATGGAAATATAGCCGGCGCGCACCGCTTGTTCATCAATATTGGGATCATCCTCTTCAGCCACGCGCTCGCCATCCATCCAAAAGTAGGCCCGCCCGCGAGGATCAAAGCGGCGGTGAAAGATCTCCTCATAGTTGGCTTTCCCCTGGCGCGTAACTTTGACGCCTTTGATTTCGCCTTCAGATAATGCTGGAACGTTGACATTCAGAAATACCGCCTCAGGAACATTCAGGGATAGATATTTCTTCGCAAAACGCGCGGCAAAGCGCGCCGCGGGACCGAAATCCTTATAATTGTATGAGGTCAACGAAACCGCAAATGAAGGAACGTTATTAATGCGACCTTCAGTGGCTGCGGAAACGGTCCCGGAGTAGATGATATTGATACCCGTATTGGATCCCTGGTTAATGCCGGAAATGATCAGATCGGGTTTCTCCTCCATGATGGCGCTGATGGCAATTTTAACACAATCAGCCGGTGTGCCGCTAATGGCCCAGCCAAAGAATTCGAGATCCTTGTAGAATTCTTTGGCGCGCAAGGGGTCGGAAATGGTAATGGCATGCCCTTTGGCGGACTGCTCGTGCTCCGGCGCTACGATGGTGACGTCGCCGATTTTTTTTATCTCTCTGGCCAAAGCCTCCAAACCAGGAGCGTCTATACCGTCGTCGTTGCAGAGTAATATTCGCATGTTAGTCACATAAATGGTGCAGTAATATGCTTACGGTGTCCTTTAATTTCGAACGATCCACAATCATATCCAAAAAACCGTGCTGCAGCAGAAATTCGCTGCGTTGAAAACCGGGCGGTAGATCTTGCTTGATGGTCTGTTTGATGACGCGCGGCCCGGCAAATCCGATCAGTGCGCCCGGTTCGGCTATGATGATGTCACCCAGCATGGAAAAGCTGGCCGTGGTTCCCCCTGTAGTAGGGTGCGTCAGGATAGAGATAAAGGGCAGTTTTTCTTGCGATAATTCGGCCAACGCGCAGGAAGTCTTGGCCATCTGCATCAGGGACAGCATCCCCTCCTGCATGCGCATGCCGCCGGAGGAACTGATCAAAACCAGGGGATTGCGGTTTTCACGCGCTCTTTCGACGGCTCGGAGGATTTTCTCTCCAACGACTGATCCGACACTGCCGCCGAAAAACTCGAAATCCATTACGCCAAAGACAATCTTGCGATTGTTGAGTAAGCCGACGCCGGTGCGAATGGCTTCATTGATTCCGGTTGATTTTATCGCAGACTGCAAGCGATCTGTATACTTTTTTGTGTCTTTGAATTTTAGCGGATCTACGGAGATCATGTCGCTGTTGAACTCGCGAAAGGAACCATCATCCAGCAGCAGTTCGATATAGTCCCGACTGCCGATGCGAAAGTGAAAACGGCACTTCTGGCACACAAAGCGGTTCTTTTGCAATTCCTTGCGGAATATGATCTCGCCGCAATCCTCGCATTTTAACCAAAGTCCATCCGGAACTTCAGCTTTTTCGACGGGAGCCAGTCCCTTTTTAGTTTTTTGAAACCAGGCCATAGTTTGTGTCAATCGAGCTTGACTGGAAATGATTAATCGCTATATTTTCTTCATCAAAATCAGAGCATCCTCGCCATCAGGGTAATATTTACGTCGAGCGGATATAGGCGCAAATCCCATGCTGAAGTACAAATTTTGTGCTATCCTGTTACCAGACCGAACTTCCAAATAGATCATGGATATTTTTCGCTGGCCGGCCATTTTCAGAAATCGCTCCAGAAGTGCTCGTCCCAATCCTCGACCGCGGAGGTCGGGTAATACGCCGAGGTTCAGTATATGCGCTTCCTCAAAAACGCTTTGAATGATAATATAACCGGCGATCTTCCCCATAAGTAACACCGCCTCCCCTTCCACTGTAGCCAACTCAAGGCAATCACGCAAGCTATTTTCGCTCCAGGGAAATTTAAAAATAAGCAGCTCGCAGTAAGCCAATTCTGGCGCGTCTTGAGGAGTCAGACTTCGGAATTGAATCCCCGGGTCTCGATCGGATGCCGCTAAGAGTGATTTGCCCGAGTTTCGGTTCTGGTTATACATTGCTGCACAATTTCGGCGACTTCAATCATCGGTTTCACGTCGTGTACTCGGATAATATCGGCTCCATTCAATATGGCCACAGCGGCTGCGCCGGCCGTCCCGAAAAGTCTCTCTTCCACCGGCATATTAAGGGTTTTGCCGATGAAAGCCTTACGCGAAGGTCCCACCAGCACCGGGCCCAGATCCCCGAACTCCCGCAGACGACCCAGTAATTCGAAATTATCACCGGTTCGCTTGCCGAATCCAATGCCGGGGTCTATGATGATGCGGTCTTCCGAGACCCCCGCCTCAAGCACGATATTGACTCGTTTGCTTATAAAACTGTGAACTTCACCAATCAAATCGTGATAGTCTGGATTTTCTTGCATGTTCCGAGGTTCGCCCTGCATGTGCATCAGGACAACCGCGGCCTCTAAATCCTTTACTACACTCAACATGTCTTTATCTCCGCGCAGCGCGGTAATATCGTTGACGATGCCAACTCCTGCATCCAAAGCAGAACGGGCCACCAGAGCCTTTGAAGTGTCTATGGACAGGGGCACTTTAATGTCTTTGACCAACGCTTTAATCACAGGCAATACCCGACTCAGTTCTTCGTCAACACTGACAGAAAGCGATCCGGGACGAGACGATTCTCCGCCAATGTCAATGAAATCAGCGCCTTCTTCTTCTAATCGAAGAGCTTGTTCGATGGCTGATTGGGGATCAAAGAAACGCCCTCCATCGGAAAAAGAATCCGGTGTGACATTCAAAACTCCCATAATAAAAGGACGACCGAGGCGTTCGTAAATATGGTTCTTTACCCGGAAGGGTTTTCTGCCGCTCGAACCTGATATTCCAATTTGCCCGATCTGTCTGGCAATTTCGGGTAGACCGAACTGCTGAGTTCTCAATTTTCCGCAGACCGACTCAAGATTCGCGTCAGTAACCATCAGCAGCACATCGCTGCGCTGCACATGACCGGTGATCAAATCTCTATGTACAGCAGCATCGCCTCCTACCGAAAGGGCGGTTTGCTTCAGGATGTGCGCCGCTGCGGCAGAAAGATCAGAAATTTTAATCAGCGTCATGCGACTCTTTGGCAGCATCCTTGCCACACCATCAGGATGGCAACCCAACCTCTCGAGTTCAGCGATTAGATCTTGATTCCCACGCGGGTAAATACCTCGCACGCGGGTGTTTTTATCGTCAGTCACGGCTTTTTTTGTCAATCTCTGCTACCATGCGTCCCGCCCTTTGACCGAACTCGTCATTGGTGCCTGACCGTCTTTCCCAGCGCTTATAAAAATAGAATCTTGCTTTTTCGCGGTCTTCCTTAATCTTGTATATCATCCCCAAATAATAAAGGTGATCCACCGGGCCGTCCATGGCTTGAATCTGGCGAAAGGTTTCCAAGGCCGCATCGTATTGTTTCGTGTGATATTGCACAACCCCCAAGTTGAAGGTCGCCAGTATGTCATTCGGATCTTTATTGATTAAATCTTGATAGATTTTACGCGCTGCCTCAGGATTGCCGAATTGAATATCCAAGGCCCCTAATTTCAGCCATAATTCGCGCGATTCAGGATTTATTTCCAAGCCTTGCATAAGGATTTTTCGAGCTTTGGCGCTATATCCCTTTGGCGTTAGCTGATCAACCCAAACAACTCGAGCCTGTTCATAGGCTGGATCCAGTCTGATAGCCTCCTCTGCCAAGGCTGTCGGAGTGTTCAGGTATAAATCCTTCAAGCGATCCGGATGGATATGCGTCAGACCAAGCATCGCTCGGGGTTGCATGGGTTCATCAGCTAAAACGACTTTCAAAGCAGATTCTGTGCCATCCCATTCAAACCCCCGCAGGAAATACTCGCCCAACGCTAACATCGCCTCGGAGGAAGTAGCTGCCTGGCGAACTGCGGTTATAAGCAAAGAGTGAGCGCCGGCGCGATCGCCGGATAATTCAAAACAACGAGCCAGGGCAATCAGAGCCGGTATAAAAACGGAATCAAATGAAACTGCTTGTGATAAAATAATTCGGGCTGAATCCAACCTTCCGTAGAGAAATTCGCTCCGCCCCCAATAATAATATTCCAGCGCCTTTCGATCAGGCTTAGAGTTGAAAGGATCGGCTAAGGTTTTTTTATCGCCTAAAGTTTTTAAAACCGAATGTCCGAGTTGCTGTGCTTTGGTTTCGACCTCTTCAAGCGAACTGACCGAAGCCTCAACTTTGAAAACTTCATATCCTGCCTTCTTGGCAACGGTAAGACTCGGGGCAGTATAGTCGCTTGCTCCTTCCCAGGGATTAATTAGCGCTCTTTCCAAAGTATTACGTAAAGAACGGGCGGTGATATCGGCTATGGCCTGGTTTTGCCAGGAAGAGAGGCCGCCAGCATCGGGGAAAATAGCGATAAGTCGGGGTTTAAGTTTTGGTGGGGTTTGTACCCACAACAATGCGTATATTACGACGATTATTAATGGACCGAGCAGGCGCCATTTGCGGTAAGTTTTAGTTGGTAAGGTTTCACCGGCGCGGTAGATAAACTCCCAGATAGCCGCAAAAGAAACCAGGATAACCAAGAGCAAAGCGAATCCGCCTGGGACATTACCACTTATCAAACGCCAAAGATGGGTCATTATCAAGGGAGGGTTTAAATCTCTGTCCGGTCGCCCATGAGCAACAGCGCTTCCAGCCGCGTAGCTTCTTTGCGCATGGCGCCGCGCATACTGGAGGTAACGGTCCAAGCGCCGGCTTTCTTCACACCACGCATGGCCGTACACATGTGTTGGGCTTTAATCACCACAAACACTCCCATAGGCTTTAATACCTGCATCAGTGTTTCAGCAATCTGGGTGGTCATGCGTTCCTGGAGCTGGGGGCGACGTGCCATCAGTTCCACTACTCGGGCCAGGGAAGAGAAACCGGTGATCTTATTGTTGTTCGGTACATAAGCTATGGAAACCGTTCCCCAAAAGGGTAGTAGGTGGTGTTCGCACATGGAATAGAAAGGGATGTCGCGCATCAGAATCATCTCATCCTGGTTCTCAGTAGTATACAACGCGATCTCGGTTTCGATCTGGCAACCTATGCCGGAAAACAATTCGGCAAACATCTCCGCAACTCTTTCGGGTGTACGTTGTAAACCTTCCCGGTTGGGATCCTCGCCTACAGCTACGATGAGTTCTCGCACCGCAGCAATAACCCGTTCACGATCGTATTTCACGGCTGTCCTATCAGGCTTGAGTCGCCAGTGATACTATCCGGCAGCAAAATAAACGACAGTGGCTCCAGTTGGCCGCCTCGTAGTTGAATTTGCCTAACACTCTCCCCCTGTACCTTGTAGCCTTTAAGATTTACAGTGACAACATGTTTACCGGCCGGTATTTCTTTCACGGTAATATCGGTGAATTGATCTAAACGTACATCATCCAGAATAACCTGAGCGCCTGGCACGTTGCTGGTTACCTGAATGGATCCAGTGCGTTCATGCAACACCAAGTACATCACGACTATGACTATGAGAACTACCAAGCCGGACAGACTTAGTACCCATTTCATTCTGCTGCGAGCCGTATCGGGATCTTCCAGTACCTCGTCGAAAAGTTTTGCGTTATGACGAACTTCAGCCTCTGGAACCCAATCCACTTCGCCATCATCACGCACTATCTGGCGATATCCCGGCCTATCTTGGTAATACTTCTTTAGTTCCTCCTGATAAATGCGACGCCGCTTTTCAGCCTCTACACTGGCTGATTTTTCCGTTTCGCGCTGATGATCGGCTTTTTGTCGAAGACGGTCGCGTTCTGCAATTTCAGCGCGGATCTGCCGGCGCAGATCCTCTTCGTCATGGTGTAAGGAGTCGTCGTGCAACATTGATCCCAGGCTATTATTATTCTTCCGCCGGTCGGGGTTGATGGTTCCCTCGGCCACTTTGGTCGTTTAAGCCGTTTCCGGAGTAGGGTCTTCGCTCCCTGAAGGGATTATTTTCTTTCTTATCTTGGGTGTCGCTGTGTTTTCTGGTTCTGGCGTTTCTACCAATCCGTTGCGGCGCACAACTAATTGTTCTAAAGTTTCACCCGCCAACACTCTGTCTATCTCATCACCGTCGAGTATCTCTCTTTCCAGCAAGACTTCAGCCAGACGATGCAGCTTTTCCAAGTTTTCAGACAACAATTGCAGGGCATGGTCGGAAGCTTCACTCACAATATTACGCACTTCCCGATCAATCTCGATGGCCGTTTGTTCACTGTAATCGCGATGTTTCGAGATTTCTCGCCCGAGAAAAATCTCCTCTTCCTTTTTTCCGAAGGTTAGCGGACCAAGGACTTCCGACATCCCCCATTCACATACCATTTTGCGGGCGATCTCCGTAGCGCGTTCGATATCATTGCCAGCCCCAGTCGTAAATTGGTCGAAGACAAGTTTCTCCGCCGCTCGCCCACCCAACAAGTGGGTTAAAATGGATTTCAAGTAGCCCATGGAGTAATTATGTTTTTCATCGATCGGGAGGTAATGCGTCAAACCCAACGCTCGACCGCGCGGGATGATAGTCACCTTATGGACTGGATCGGCGCCCGGCACCAGTTTGGAGACCAGCACGTGTCCAGCTTCATGATACGCCGTGGTTCGTTTCTCATCTTCGCTAATGAGCATGCTCTTGCGTTCCGCACCCATCATGACCTTATCTTTGGCATTTTCCATATCAACCATCGTGACACGGTCGGCATCGCGCCGTGCGGCCATTAGCGCAGCTTCATTGACTAAATTGGCTAATTCAGCACCCGCCAACCCCGGCGTGCCTTTAGCCAAAATGCGAAGATCTACATCATCCGAAAGAGGGATACGCCGAGTATGCACCTTTAAAATGCCCTCGCGACCGCGTACATCGGGGCGATCCACCACGATCTGCCGGTCGAAGCGTCCAGGGCGCATAAGCGCCGGATCGAGCACATCGGGACGGTTGGTGGCGGCAATGAGAATCACACCTTCGTTGGATTCAAAACCGTCCATTTCGACCAACAATTGGTTCAATGTTTGCTCACGCTCGTCATGCCCTCCACCCAACCCTGCCCCGCGGTGACGACCCACCGCATCAATTTCATCAATGAAGATGATACAGGGAGCGTTTTTCTTGCCAGTCTCAAACAGATCACGCACACGAGAGGCCCCCACGCCCACGAACATTTCCACGAAATCGGCGCCGGACATGGAAAAGAACGGCACACCGGCCTCGCCGGCGACAGCCTTGGCTAACAGTGTTTTGCCGGTCCCGGGAGGCCCTAACAACAAGGCTCCGCGCGGTATTTTACCGCCCAAACGTTGGAATTTTTTGGGATCGCGCAGGAATTCAATGATTTCCTGTAACTCTTCTTTGGCTTCATCGGCCCCGGCAACATCAGCGAAAGACACTTTGGGACGATTTTCGGTCAACAGTTTGGCTTTGCTCTTACCGAAGGAGAACACTCCTCGGGTTCCACCCCCTTGTAATCGGCGCATGACGAAGATCCACGCTCCTATCAACAACAACCAGGGAAATATTCCGGTGAGAAAATATCCTAAAATGTTGGTGGCTTTTTCGCGGAATTCGTATTTAATTCCTTTGGCGTCCCACTCCTCCAGCATCCAATTTTCTATAAATGGCAGTGTCGTTCGGAAATGGATGCTTTCGGATTTCTCATCGCCCGGATCGGTGCGGTAAAGACCGTGGAATTCTCTGTCAGCTACATATCCTGAGATGATCTTGCCGTCTGTGAGCAATTCGCGGTATTGTGTATATGCAATGGGTACTTCTTTGCGGTCCCCAAAGTCAAAGGCCTGAGCGATAATGATGGCAGCCACGAAGATCAGGATCCAGAAAGAGACTGTCTTGGTAGCCTTCTTCCATTCGAATTTATCGTCTGGATTGGGTCTGCGCCCATTATTCTTTTTATTATTTTTTTCTGTCATTGGCAACAATTCCGTCCTTCGTTTCCCCGGATGATTTCATCGGCCTCAGGCAAAGCCTCCAATTCCCATTTTCAGGCCCGTCAACGCGTACCTTTTGCGAGATTCTTTGCTTGACCACCCAGATGATTTCCTGATTCAGTTCTAAAACCAGGGTTCTACTTTTATGCCACCGGGGTACATTTCGATCTCTTAAGAATCTGAATAAACGTTTCGGTCCGGGAGCTCCCAGTGGGAAAAAATGATCTCCTTCTTGCGCATTACGGAGTACCAGATCGCCGGCGAAATCTCCGAGCGCCAGATCCGCAGAAGTAGTGTCACCGGAATGGTAAGGTGGAGATGGACAAGCCGACCAAATTGCTTGCATTCGCAATCCTGGGAGTTCCTGGTTGCTTCCCGGAGTTAGTTTATACAGCACCTCCTGATGAGAGCCGCAGGTAATGATTAATTCACGGCGATGCTTCAGAACACGAATACGTCCAGGATATTCCAGCCCGGTCCCAGTTCGGCCAAAGAGCATGAGATCGGCCAACCGATCCAGATCATGCCCTTGCAGTTGAACCTCGCTTCCGGCGACCCGACAGATAGCGTTACGCAGGGTAGTCTTCCGTATCACATTAAAATACGGCAAAATCGCGTCAATATCAAGAACTATCTCGCCTTTTTGGAAAATTCGCACGGCTTTTCCCAGGCATTCCGCAGCTTGCGCTTCGATCAATTCGTCAGCTTCAGAAGCCCATCGGCCCAGACGATAAAGCGCTGTTCGGACTTTCGGATTCAGCTCTTTTTCCAGCAGAGGCAACACTACGTGCCGGATACTGTTTCTTGTTCGCCTTAGATCATCATTAGTAGGATCATCAGCAAAGGGAATCCTATGGTCAATACAATAATTTAAAAGATCCTTCTTTTCCAATCCCAACAACGGCCTGAGAATAGTGCCACGTCGAGCCTTGATAGCCGCTAACCCATGTAATCCCGTCCCGGCGACGACTCTTTGCAGCACCGTTTCGGCCTGATCGTCGCGATGGTGAGCGGTAACAATCCAGGCACAATTCTGTTCTAAAGCAGTCGCCTGCAAAAAAGCATAACGCTCCCGGCGCATCCATGCTTCCGGAGATTCCCCAACTAAAGCCCTTGAAATCAGCTCTTTGACTACTAGAGGAATATTGAATTCAGCGCAAAAGTGGCGTACAAATTCGGCACGACGATGAGCCTCGACTGAATCTGGGTGATGCAACAGGTGAGCAGCGCATAAACGAACTCTTGAATCAGCTTGATAAAGCGAATAATGAGCCGCCAAAAGAGCCATGGAATCCGATCCGCCAGAAACCGCCGCCAAAAATCCCTGCGTGGAATCAGTATTCCCCAGGATTCTTTGTTCGATTAAAAAACGCGCCAATTCAGCTTCAACCAGCTCTGCCGATGAGTTTATATATTTTGGCTTTTTCCCTTTCATCGTTGTAAATAAGCTTGCATTTTTTGGATTGGGTGCGTATATTAATATTAGTCGGAACTATTTCACAATAATGGAGATATAGAATGACACCCTTAGGCTTAAAAGCTTTGATTCTTTGTTTTGCGCTAACCTTGTCCTATCACTCAGTTATGAGTCAGTCGGCTAATATTGTAATCATAGAATACTACGGTCATTCCTGTTTCCTTCTCACGCTGAATAACGGTGCAAAGATCCTGATTGATCCGTTCGATACGACCAGAATTCCGTACACCCTCCCCACCGGCTCGGTGGAGGTTGTCCTTTCCACACATGACCATCTGGATCATAATGCCATTGACGCAGTTGATACTAAACTCGCCCTGAAGGCCAATGGCCGCGAACCAATTTTCGCCCAAGCTATCGGCGAAGCGCCTGTTCAGCCGGATGGCACCATCCTGGTGGATCTGAAAGGCGCTACTTTAAAATGCGCAACTGTGGTCTCATTTCACGATAACCAACAGGGAGCTAAGCGAGGTTTCAATGGGATCTTGCGGTTGACAATAGAGGGTCTAAATATTGTGCATCTCGGCGATATGGGCGACACCCTGAATACCGAACAAATCGCCAAACTTCAGCCAGTGGATGTTCTGATGATCCCGGTTGGAGGATTCTATACTATTGATGCTTCCCAGGCGCAGGTGGTCGTGGAACAGCTCAAGCCCCGCTTGATTATCCCCATGCACTTTAAAACTACAGCACTACCGGAAGAATTTCCAATTACGACTGTAGATGCATTCCTGGAAGGTTATCCTGTCATTCACCGTCATTCCAACAGCGTAATTACATTATCAGCCAATAAATTGCCGAAGACGCAATCCATCGAGGTCATGAGATATCATGGCCAGAAGTAAATTCTTTCTCCTCCTCGGATTCCACCTGTGCTTCTGCTGGATCCTCTACGCCGCACCTTATCCGGGAAGCGCGATAATTCAGCAAGGAGTACTGCAGCAAATCTGGGAAGACCGACAGTTACCTTCCGCACCCGATCAGCCTCGAGCGGTTGAACTATTTCTGCTTCAAAACCGTAACCTGTTGGGGTTAAACGATAATCCAGACGTTACCCTAAAACTAACCAGCGTGACAGAGTGCGCCATCGGCCAGAGATATGTGTATAGCCAATTTGCTCATAACTTGCCGGTCTTTACCAGTCAAGTGGTTTTGATAGCGCGCGAATTCGTCCTTAAGAGCCTGTTTAATGAAATCTCGACCGCCCATTTCGGATTTCAACCCGCGAAACTATCTTCTGCACAAGCGCTCCAGACGGCTCGCAATGCCACCGGCAACTTAGCTCTCAACCTGAATCCAACCATTGAATTGGGGTATTCTCGAACCGGCGACTTGATCTATCTCGCGCGTCTTTCAGTCGTTGATCCTCCCGCCGCCTGGGAAATTTGGTTGGCGGCAGGTTCGGGGGAAATCCTTTGTAAAGTAGATCGCCGAATCTTTATAGATGGTCATGGGCAGGTCTTCGATCCCGATCCCAAGACCGCACTGGAATGCGATACACTGCATGACTGGAATAACGTCAATTGGGCTATTCCCACGGCGGCGTACGATACTGTGACACTCTTCCAACTTGACCCACCCATAGGCGGGTTTTATCATCTGGAGGGACCTTACGTCACCACCAGCCCGACAAGCAATCGAGCTTCTGAACCAACACCGAATTTCTTCTATTGGCGCGCCGATGCGCGCTTTGAAGAGGCGATGGTTTACTACCTGATTGATCGCGAACAGCGGTATTTCCAGAACCAGCTCCAGACGTTTAACGCTAACAACCGCTGTCAGGTAGTAGACGTCAATGGCACGACCGAAGACAATTCCTGGTATAATCCTTACAACCAGGTCATTACCTATGGATCAGGCGGTGTAGACGATGCCGAAGATGCCGACGTCATTTTGCATGAATATGGCCACGCCACTCAATCCAATATCTGCGGCCTCTACTGGGGGTATCTCGGCCATACCGGAGCCATGGGCGAAGGCTATGGAGATTACCGCGCCGGATCGTACAGCCTTTCGATTAACAGCACCTTCAACCCTGATTGGGTTTTCACTTGGGATGGGCATAACCAATTCTGGCCGGGCCGATGGTTGAATATGCCTTATCATTACCCGGAGAATGCCGGGGGGGAAATACATGACGCCGGACAGCTATGGTCGGCGGGCTTGATGGACGTATGGTGGGACATTCCCGATCGCATAGCCTGGGATAGAATCGTCTTACAGCACCATTTTCTGCTGGGGATCAGTGCCCTGATGGCAGATGCGGCTCAGGCGATTCTGACCACGGAATTAAATCTCTATGGAGGATTGTACCGCGGATTGATCATCGAAAATTTCGGCGCACGGGGATTTATCAATCCAGCCAACTATTCTCCGATCATTTCAACGGAACCCCTGCACGATACCGAAGATACTCTGCAAGCTCAATTCGAGGTAACAGCGCAGATCACTTCACAGGTGCCTTTGGATCCGACTGGATTACTGCTGTCATATCGAGCAGATGAAGAGCCTTTTACTTTCGTTCCCCTAACTCCCGCCGGCGCTCCAAATCAATATCATGCCTACATCCCCGGACCGTTCAATAACCAAACAGTATCCTATTATCTGGCCGCCGCCGATACTACCGGCATGGGAGTCTTTTCACCGGCAAACGCACCCTCGGAATGTTATCAATTTCATGTAGGAATTGACCTTACCCCTCCGACGGTGGTCTGGACGGATTCTTTGGGTGAAACTATCTTTCCCCGTGATACTCTGACGGTCCGGGCGATGGTGACCGATAACACCAGCATCGAGACGGTTGAATTGCTCTGGCAGGTGGAATCTGGTGAAATGCAGAGTGCTCCCTTGGCTTGGGTGGCAGCCGATACCTTCCAAGGCTTCCTAGTGTATTACTGCCCCTCATTTGACCAGACAGTTCGCTACCATGTGCGCGCAACCGACGGTTCTTCTCAAGCCAATGTCACCGAGGGTCCTGAGCAATCCTTTACCATTTCTACCACAGCTTCGTTAGACGATTTTGAGGGAGCACTGGGTGACTGGATCACAAATGGCCATTGGGGAGTGTCGTCACAGTGGGTGCATAGCCCAACCCACAGCATGGAAGATAGTCCGGGAACAACATACCTCTCAAATAGCGATTCCTGGTTGCAATGGAGTGATTCCTGGGATCTGTCGGATTTGACCACAGCCCGGCTGGTTTTCTGGGGACGGGCTATGCTGCAAGCTGGTCATGATTTTGGCCGATTGGAAATATCGGTAGATAACGAACCCTGGCAAGTGATGATGGAAGCATCCGGGCTTGACAGTATGTTCCATCAACACGAAATCTCCCTTGATGCTTTATGTGGCGGATTATCCCACGACGTTCGCGCCCGTTTTCGGGTTATTACCGATGATTCGTTAAACCTATTCGGATGGTTCATTGATGACGTCTCGCTTGCCACCAGTTCATTAGTACCTACCGAACCAGAAAATCAAACGCCTATATCCCTGGCAACATTTGCGTTGCATTCGGTCACACCCAATCCATTCAATGCGACTACCATAATCAGTTATCAATTACCGAGGGATAGTCATGTGCGCGTACAAATCTACGATACTGTCGGTAGAAGAGTAGCGATTCTAGTGGAGAGTTGGGAACAAGCTGGTACGCATGAGGTGACGTTTAAGGGGCAAGAGCTGGCTTCCGGGCTGTATTTCGTCCGGCTGCAAGCCGGCAGCTTGGCAGCAGTCAGGAAGATGTTACTGCTGAAATGAGGAAAGGTTACGACAAGGCGAAGGCGTATTTTGGGGCGCCTTTTCCTTTTCCCGCTATTCGTTCATCATGCGCATCAGTTTGCGCATTTTACGGCGAGCCTGGTTACTCTTGCGCTTGCGAGCTTCGGAAGGTTTTTCGTAGCGGAGATGTTTGCGGATTTCAGCCATCAGGCCGGATTTTTCGCAGGATTTGGTGAAGCGGCGGAACGCACGTTCAAAAGGTTCATTTTCGCGGATCTTGACGTATGGCATTCGACTCCTAAGCCTTTTTCTATTTTAAGCCTAACTTATTTGCTACAAGTAGATCAATATTATACAACATTTTTAGTCAATAGTCAAGAGAATATTCCAGATTTTCCATTCACGACATGACCGAGGAAATTCACATTTAAGGATCTCACCTTTCACATGGAGGCTTTACCCAGGCGGCCAATGCATCGCCCGCCCGCCCAACAGATGCATGTGCACGTGGTACGCCGTCTGCCCCCCATGTTTCCCGCAATTTAGCACCAGACGATACCCTCCCTCCGCTATTTTCTCTTTCAAGGCCAGCCGGTTGGCCAGCAGCACCATCTCTCCGACAAGTTCGCGGTCCGGTGGCGTCAGCTCCTGAATAGTAGAGAAGTGCTTGACCGGGATGATCAGAATATGCGTGGGCGCCTGCGGAGCGATGTCGTGAAAGGCTACCAAAGTGTCATCTTTATAAGCGATCTTCGCGGGGATTTCACCGCAGGCTATTTTGCAGAAGATGCATTCCATATTCGACTCTCAAATTATTCACGGTTTAATGCCAAGGTTAATTGTCCTAACGCCGCCACACAGGCAATTTCCGATCTGAGAATTCGTTTTCCCAAGGTGAAACGTCTGGTACTCACACTATCCAACAGGGTGATTTCATCGGGATTCAGACCGCCTTCCGGTCCGACAACCAGCATGATCGGTGGTACTGGTTTGGAAAGCGCTGCCCCTTCCGCCACGGCCAGGTAAAAACGTTTACTCTGATTCTTTTTCAGCAGTTCCGGCAATTTTACCGGTCCTGAGACCCGGGTCAAACAGCCACCCTTGGATTGTTTCAAGGCTTCAATCGCTTTCCGCTTGGCTTTTTCCAGGCGGCTGGGAGTCCATGATAGTGCAGCGCAATGATGGTCTGTCAGCCAGACTTCGTCCAGGCCAATTTCACAGGCAGCTTCCAGAGCTACTTCCCAGCGATCACTTTTCAAGCAAGGCAGAGCCAAAGAAATGGGCAGCGGGGCTTCTTTTTCCAGGCATTCTATCGCCAAAATTATTCCCCGCCACACCCCGTCTGTTTTATCTTCTAGACGCACTAAGTAACGATTCCCAAACCCGTCAACGGCAGAAACTTCGCCGCCCGCTTTCAAGCGTAACACGGTACCGAGATGATGGCTCTCCCTGCGACTGAAATGAGCGTTGTGTCCGTTTACACTGCCTGGTTCGAGGTAAAATATAAATTCGTGACTCATGAATTTGGCGCCTCAGAAGGCAACATTCATATTAATGCTGAAGGATGCTTCCTTGGGTGAATGCTTTGGATTCAAGCAGTATTCCAACCGCATCACTTGCACGTAGGGCAGGCGCAGAAGTAGCCCGACGCCATAGCCCATCATTAAGGAATCCAACCCAGTATCCTTCGCATTTTGATAGGCGTCCCCGGCTTCCACGAATACCTCTGCACCTAACCCGTATTCAAGATTACGAAAATATTGTGCAAAAAGCGGTGCCTGCTTCCAGGTGAAGTAATGCAGGTCTGTCAGCATCATTCGAGCTTCCAGACCCCCCAAATAAAGGGATCGGCCTTCGGCCGTTACACCGGTAGTACGGAGGGGGCCTGTTCCATTGATATAAAACCAATCGTAGGGAGGCACGGATCCCCACCCCGGCGCCCATTTCAAGCGCGCGTATAAACTCATCCGTTCATGCATCGGCAAATACGCCCGCGCATCCAAATTCAGCCGATCATAATGCCGCCCGTTGTTTAATATCCAGCCTCGAATGTACCCGCCCTGAAGATAGAATCCCTCCATAGGGAAGGTGACGAGATCGCGAGAATCCCAATACGTGACGGTGGTGGTTTCAAAGATACGATCTAGCGCTCCGCGGCTGGCTAATTGCCGGGGATCGGAAGCGGTTACCAGTTGAAAACGGGCGGTTATGTTACTGACCAATTGCATGGTCCACCGTTTGCCAACTCCCAAGCCCACGTGAGTCGCCCGTTCTTCCAAGCCGCTGACACCTTCACGGCGGCTATTTCGCGTAACCTGAAATAGCTCCACTGAACGGCTTAGTTCCGGCGAGTATCTAATCCAGGGATTCGTATGTGTGAACCGAAATCCGCGATCGGCGCCATTCCAGAAATCCAATATCAATGATTCATTACGTCCTCGAAAATTGCGTTGGTGAAACCGGAATCCATAGACGAGCTTCTGGGGATCTTGATCCTTAAAATACCAATATGGTAGCGGCAGGATATACCAGAGCTCCGTTACCGTGATCATCAGTGTCGTACCATTGACACTCCCCACCAAACGAAATTCGACACGGGAAAAAAGATTCAACCCTTTAAGGCGCAACTGATCTCGGCGCAGAAACCCCTTGGAAGGAAAATTCCCAACCTTGGTTTCCATCTCGCGCAGAATGATTTCTTCGCGGGTGACAATATTGCCTGAAATCTGTATGCCGGCCAGCGGCTGGGAAAGCAGTGCCTCACTATCAATGCTCACTTGTGCCTCACTGCGAGACACCGGAAAAACACTGCACCACAGAATCAGTAGAATTATCAGCGACCACTTTCTGCCAAATGGAATCATCATCGCCAAGTCGCCCTCAGGTCAAGATTGACGATAGTGTAATCCGAGCGATCCCATTCATGCACCCAGGAAAGATCTCCTCCGGCCTCGATCGTTACGCGAGCGTTGGAAGGATAAGACAATCTCAGTAAAGGTCCCCATCGAGTCAAGTAATAGAAAGGTAATTTCTGCGTCTGCCCATCAGTACCAACTGAATATTCCCAACCTTTCCGCTCATAAATTGTGAATCCCAGATCGAACCGGATACCCATTTGTGTGTGCCGCTCCAAGATTAGAGAAAACAAGTGCGAACGATATTCCTCGGAAATTTGTTGAATCCATTGATCCCAAAGCAAGCGGCCACCGTCTTCCAGACTTAAAGAGTACTCCCCGACAACATCCCAACCGCTATGAGGACTCCAGGTCAGGGAATCGGAGGCCGTGTAACGTCGGTAGATCGTGCTGCGGATAAAAGCAGGATCAAGCTCGAAATCGTAGTCGCTGAGATTGGCTACCAGCTCAAATCGCGCTCGATTGCTGATATCCGGATGAGGTTTAAAATATATTTCAGGCAATAACCTGAAAATGCGATTCCAATTGTTCTGATCGCTTTTCTGCCCGAAGATATAGACTAAGTGCTCCAAGATCACTTCGGCGCGTTGCGAAACCTTGAATTGCGAACTGAAATCATGCTCGTAAAACAAATCAAAGTCATAACGCAGCCGGTCACGGTCATCATAGTTGGAAGTGTCGGAAGTATCATATTGCCTCTTGCGAACCGAAGTGGTAAAATCCAGGGAATCTCGGGAGGTGACAGAGCAGGTAATACCGCTTTCTAAGTTAGTGCCCCTTTCCCGTTTCAATCCCGTTACGTCTTCCTGCGCTCCCCAATCGAACCGCAATCGTATCCATTCAGCCACCAACTTTTGTGCCGCTCGCAAGGTGAGTGCTGTGGCGGTGTTGGTTTCTAATCGTACTGTGGTTCCATTTGCTGAGCGATCTTCATGCCTAAAATCCCCAAACTGAGTATCCCACAATAACCTAATATTATTGTTGATATCATAGAGCAGTTGATTCTGAAGACTCCTGTCTCCGTCAAATCTCGAACCGATGGAACCTGTTCCCCAAATATGGTAATCATACCGTTTTTGACGATAATGAACGAATAACCGATTGGTACTGCGTGGAGAAAATTCCATCTCTAAGCCGTAATTAAGCTTGAGATCCCGATTCAATCGGTCGCCCAATTCTTCTTGCTCCAAAAATAAATCCAGATCGTTTTTATACCCGCTAAGTATCACGCTATCCAATCGTCCGGTCAGGGAGGCGTTATATCCATGATCATAGTAACCTTCGCGGCGATCCCAGCGGCCTCCTGCTACCCCGGTGATCATCAAATTGTCCTGCGGGCTATAGGTTCCGCCCAATCCTAACATGGAACGGTTGATTTTCTGAGTGGGGCTTGATAATTGCCCCTGTGAAGCGGATAAATTCCAGAACGAGGCGGGTGAAGTATATGGTACGGCGAATGGGAGAGGCCCTCTAAACTGTAAAAATTTATAATAATTACTCTCGAAGATGGTCTTCAAATCAAAATTCGGTCCCAAAGACCGGCCGATTTCACCGCTTAGGGATGCGTCGGTCTTCAGGTCTCCCTGCGAACCTGACGAACGGCGATAAAGGCCGCTGGCATCACCACGGATTTTGGACCAGAATAAGGAATTGTGCAGATCTAAATAATAATGGGTATCCGATCCGATTTCATCCAGACCGTGGAAAAGCCGAAATTGTAGAGAATCCGATTGAGCCTGCACCGGAGCGGCTATCCACATTTCAAGCAAGACCAGGATCAGAAGAATCCGTTTCATCCCGGTATCAACTGATTTCAATCATGCGTTTGACCGCACTGAAGGCCAGTTTACGTATTTGCTCGTCAAGAATTATCTCATTAGATCCGGTCTCCATACACCAGGCGACCTTGGCTAAAGTAGTTAACTTTTGTGTCGCACAGAGAGCGGAGGCTGTTAAGGGGAATATGGGCACTCCCGGTAGATCGGATTGAAGTTGTTCAATCAACCCGATTTCCGTCCCGATGATAACCCCGCGAAGTTTGATTTCTTCGATATGGTCGCGAACATACTTGGCCATCCCGGTAGTGGAAAGAATCTGGTCTGCCATAGTCAGGACTTCTGCGCGGCACTCCGGGTGTGCGATGAACAACGCCCCGGGGTGTTCTTGTAAAGCCGTGTCCACATCAGAGGTTCTGAATTCATTATGCACATAGCAGAATCCCGCCCAGGGGATAATATCGGCGCCGGTTTGTTGACGACAATACTCAGCCAAATTGCGATCAGGGGTAAACAAAATAGGGCGGTTTCCAACCGACCGAACTACTTTAACCGCGTTAGTTGAGGTGCAGCAAATATCCGAGAGGGCTTTCACTTCTGCCGTAGAATTGATATAAGTGACGACCACAGCATCCGGGTGTTGTGCCTTTGCGGAAGCAAGCGACTCGGCATTAATCATGTCTGCCATGGGGCAACCGGCTCGTAGATCCGGAATCAGAACGGTCTTACACGGGTTCAAGATTTTGGCAGTCTCAGCCATGAAATGCACGCCACAGAAAACAATCAAGTCAGCGTCCGTGCGGGCAGCTTCCTGGGAAAGACCCAGCGAATCACCCAGAAAATCGGCAATTCCTTGAATCTCTCTGCGTTGATAATTGTGCACCAGTAGCACGGCGTTTTTCGCTTTTTTAGCGCGCTGGATGCGGTTTATCAGTTCATCGGCGGTGAGCAGACTATAATCTCGAAGGTCCATCATTAGCATTAATTTTTCGTGTGGCTTCCCGTTGCTTTCAGGAAATCCTCTTCGATTTCGTGAAAATAATTATCCAAACTATTGTAAATGAACTTCTTCAGTTCCTTCAAGTTCCATTCCTGATAATCGCATTTCCCCGTCAATTCTCGAACGCTCTCAGGCAGCAGTTTTAAAATTAACTCGTTGCGGTTAATTTGCTTTATATAAACGCGCCCGAACTCGAAATTCAGTACGCCGGAGAAAATACCAACTGTTTCATCATAACTGAGAATGGCAAAACTCAAGATCTTCATGAACGGTTGGACTGGTAGACTGCTTTCTTCGACCGTGTTTAAATCTGGTCCGAAATGATATTCATACAATACTTCCGACGGTTCAAATACGGCGTTGTGGCGTTCAGTGACTTCAGCGATGAGAGGGCTGAATTGATGGTTATTATGCTGAAATTTGGCGGGTCCGGCTAAATTGAATTGCACGATCCTGCTATGAACCTTGTCTTTCAACGTTTCGCCTACTTCGCGGGCAATCGCCAGTTTACTCGTTTCCTTAGCTTCCTGAAAACTAAGATCAACGACTCCAAGCATTTTCCCGGCCAGGACACGGTCGAAAATTTCCATGCGTGCTTCCAAATCCTCCGGTTTGATGACGAGATGATCTTCCAAAACCTCCAGCATCATTTGCATACCGGCAGCGCAGCATTCCCCCATCACCGCGATAAATTGACTAATGTCGGCATTCTCAGTAGCGGGTACGCTCTGTCCGAGGGGAACCGACTGGTCTGCTACGCGCATAGCGTTGAAATATTTCTCGCGATTTTCCACTAAAGCCGGCCCATACCCTCCCTTTTCCAAGATGAAGTCATCCAACAATCTGGCGATGCGGCCATTTGCTTCGACGAAAGGATGAATCCTGGAGAAACGATAATGAAACCTGGCGGCTCGATCCAGCAAGTGTAGTTTAGAACCACTCTGGTGATACCAATCCATCAAGGCGTTCATTTCGTTGGCTATAGTGTCATGCGGTGGAAAAGTGATCCGCGAGCCAGCCTGACCCAAAAGCAGCAGCTCTTGTATTCGGTATTGGCCCGGTTGATATCGCTCATCCTGGGAGATCGGTGCGGTAAGAACCTGGTGCAATTTTAAAATATTCCCTACACTCAAATCCCCGGAGGCATCCATCAGAGCGCGGAGAAATAAAATTGCGTCATGCACGCCTTTTATTTCATCGAATTCCCGTTCCAGCTTGCCACCCACCATGCGCTGGTTATCCAGGAAATAGCGAGTCTCTTCCAAAGTCAGAGTGCTGTCTCCGAAAGTATTAGTATATTGAATGCGTCGGGGGAGGAGAGCATCATCAATCTTGGCTTGCTGCTGGGGGTTGAAAGGCCGGAAGGCATCCAGTCGCGATTTCAGGGATTCGAGATGATCATGCATGTTCTGTGATGAAGCTAAATCTCATAATTTTGATAAATCCCAGTGCGCCGATCTGCTGCCTTAATGCAAGGAGAACTGTCCACAATTTCCTTATGCCGGTAAAACCCGAATGAGCCACCACCTCTGCTCTGGTTTTAGGGCCGTTCAAGGCGTGGTTGATGCTGCTGGGATCTGTGATGATAAGCAACTATATCTGCTTCCACTTAATCGAGCAACCCATGGAGGGCACTTGATTGGGATCCGGTTGGCGACCGATGAGCAAGGCATCAATAGCCTCGATCAGATCGCGTTGTTTGACCTGGGACGGCTCTTTCCAATTGTCGTCCATACGGCCATGATAAGCCAGAAAGCGGTCAGCGCCATAGACAAAAAATTCCGGAGTGCAAACCGCGCCGAAGGTTTTGGCTATGGATTGATCGGCATCATGCAAGTAAGGGAAGCCATAGTTGCGTTCATGCCAGCGTCTACGCAAGTTTTCATAAGAGTCCTCGGGATAATCAGTGGGGTCATTGGAACAAATACCCACTAATTGCACACTTCTACCAGCATAACGTCTTTGTAATTCGATCACTCGATCTTCGATTGCCTTAACATAAGGACAATGATTGCAGAGGAACATCACTACTAAAACTTTACGATCCTTAAAGTTTTCAAGTCCGTAATTTTTAGTCTCATCCTGAGTTCTACCCTCCATCGAGGGAAGATTGAAATTCGGGCAGGGTGTGCCCAATGATACTTCGGTGCCTAAGGTCAATGCCATAATACCTCTCCACATTAACAATGTTATTGATTGAGGTTAGTAATTGATTATAATTTGCGAATCAGACGATCTCTCGGCGTAATCTTTTTACGGGGATATTCATCTGTTCGCGATATTTTTGTACGGTGCGGCGAGCGATTGGATAACCCACGCTCTCCAGCAACTCGGCCAGTTTTTCATCCGAGTACGGACAGCGCTTGTCCTCTGAATCCACGATCTCCTTTAATTTCGCCTTGATGATTTTTGTGGAAACCTCTTCTCCCTCGTTGGTTTCCATGCGTTGACTGAAAAAGTATTTGAGTTCGAAGACGCCGAAATCGGTCTGCACGTATTTGCCATTTGTGACTCGTGAAATGGTGGCGATATCCATGCTGATTTCGTCGGCAATATCCTGCAGGATCATGGGCTTTAGAAATTCTTTACCGAAACGGAAGAAATCCTCCTGTTTCTTCACGATGGCGCGCATAGTACGCAACATGGTAGTACGTCGTTGATGTATCGCATTGATAAACCATCGTGCCGATTCGAGCTTCTTTTGCACGAACTCGCGGGTTTTTCGATCCACCTTTTTACGCGATAGCACCATATCCCGATATTCATTATTGATATAGAAGTTGGGAACGTTGCCTTCATTCAGGAACACTTCGAACTTTTCGCCCACTTGAGTAACGACCAAATCCGGGACAACGTAATTTTGCTTTTCATCGAACACGCCTTCGCCGGGTTTCGGATTCAACTTTATGACCAAGTCAAAGGCGATTTTTACTCGTTCCAAGGTTATTTCCAGTTTGCGAGCGATAATCTCGTATTTTTTGCTGATGAATTCCGCAAAGCATTCTTTGATCATGCGCACGGCAATGGGGTCGGGGTTGTTCTGGAGCTGGAGTTGGATCAAAAGACACTCTTTAAGGTTACGTGCGGCGATGCCCGGCGGATCATAGGTTTGGACTCGCTTAAGAATGCGCTCTACTCGTTCCGGTGGTAGGTTTAAATCTCGGGCAATCTCCTCAGTTGAAATCTCCAGGTATCCATCGCGGCTTAGATTGCCGATGATGTATTCGCCAATTTCAATTCCTTCACTTAATAAGCGATCCATGTGTAATTGTGAGATCAGATATTCGCTCAATGTTTGAGTGCTGGCGCGAGGCGCTTCCTGCACCTCGACCGTGGCTGGTAATGATTTGGGTTTGTATTCATAATAGTCTTCATCATTGAGAATGTCCTCCCAATCTACTTCGGTGGCTTCAGTCTTGGGAGGCGATTCCTGCTTATTTTCATCATCAAGTTCATCGGCTGATTGTGGAGCGGGAAGCTCGTCCTCTTCCGGAGCAGTTTCATCTTCCGGCATTTCTGCTTCATCTAGAAACGGATTTTCCTCCAGCTCGCCTCGCACCCGTAACTCTAATTCCAGTAAAGGGAGCTGGATCAATTCCGATCTCAATATCTGCAGCGGTTGGATAGTTAATTCCAAACGCTGACGAAGGTCTTGTCTTAATGTCTGAGCCATAATTTAACCGTATGATCACTTTTCGTACTTTGGTGTTTAGCCTAAAGGAGTGATCAATTTAGGTCATCTCTCCAACTTAAAGCTTTCACCCAGATATAATTTCCTGGCTTCGGGATCACCCGCCAGGAAATCCGCATTCCCCGATTTCAGTATTTTTCCTTCATACAGCAAGTAGGCGCGGTCAGTTATGGACAATGTCTCATGGACATTGTGGTCGGTGATGAGCACGCCAATGCCACGGTTTTTCAACCCGGATACTAAATCTTGTATATCACCAACCGCAATAGGGTCAATGCCGGCGAACGGTTCATCGAGAAGGATAAATTTGGGATTGGTCACCAAGGCTCTGGTAATCTCGACGCGCCGGCGTTCGCCGCCGGATAAATTGTACGCTTTGC
>JAGVQJ010000072.1 GCA_020051775.1 Calditrichota bacterium
CCCATCGTTATGCATATATCGCGCTACATGCTACGCAACGGGACTCCAATCTGGGATTCACCCTCCGATATTCTGAAATACCCCCCCCCATAACTACATTGTTTATTAAATACTTCCGTGCGAGCGAGACGATGGAATCCCGCTTTCTGCATTCGACCCCCTACCTTGCTTTTCGGATTTCCGAACGACGCTGAAAAAACACCCCCCAGGGGTCTCCAAATAAGCCCGAAATAAGCTTGAAACAAGGATGGAATAGGGTATTAACAAGGGAGGAAGAGCAGAATCGCTTTGTTTTATAGTGGAATCCTTTCCCCAGAGTAGCTATACACTATATAACAGAGGGATTAAGGTATAAATAGGGGGAAAATAGCATCGATATAAATCGAAAAAAAGTGAAAAAAGACTTGACAAACGATTAGAAATGTATTATATTATACTCGTCAAAATCAAGAGAACGAGGTTTTTGTGTTACAATACTCCCATAAGAATTACGACCTGGATTCAGCTCTCCGTAAGGACGCTGAGGTTTTCTGGAGACCTCGTCTCTTGAGCCTTGACAAATCCAGGTCTTTTGTTTGTCAAAATCAAGAGAGAGGTCAAGATGGAAAAGGATCAAGTCTATGAGCTAATCACAAACCGGATTTGCGATTTGCTCGAAAAGGGAACTATCCCTTGGCGGAAAACTTGGGCCGGTGGAGAGGGAATTCCGCAAAATCTGATTTCCCGCAAACCGTACCGAGGAGTTAATGTTTTTCTGCTTTCTTCACTCTGCTTTGAATCACCTTACTTCCTCACTTTCAAGCAAGCAAAGGAACTCGGTGGATTCGTCAAAGCTGGTGAAAAAGCGTGTCCCGTAATCTTCTGGAAGTGGTTAGAGAAGCAAGATCCCGAGGGAGAGTCGTTTGACGAAAACGGCAATCGCATTTCCAGAATTCCCATGCTTCGGTATTACTCAGTTTTCAACGTAGCACAAACTGATGGAATTCCTTCCGACAAAATCCCGCTAACCTCCACAAAAGAAAATCTCTTCAATCCCGTGCAAGCGGCCCAGAGCATCGTTGACGGTATGCCTCATAAGCCTTTGATCTTGAATTCCGAGGCAAGGGCATACTATAGACCATCCACCGACCTCGTAAACGTCCCTCGTCCCAATCTCTTCCATTTCCCAGAAGAGTACTACTCCACCCTCTTCCACGAGCTTACTCATTCCACCGGGCATGAATCCCGCTTGAATCGCAAGGGAATTACCGAGCTAAATAGCTTCGGGTCTCACGAGTACTCGAAAGAGGAGCTTGTGGCGGAAATGGGAGCCGCGTATCTTTCGGCTCAAAGCGGGATCGTGGAAAGCACTATCCAGAATTCAGCAGCTTACATTTCCGGTTGGCTTAAGCGCTTGCGGAATGATAATAAATTCGTCGTGCAAGCTGCCGCACAAGCTCAAAAATCTGCGGATTTCATTCTGGGCCGGAATTTCACTCAAGACGACGAGCAATAACCAAAAACCGAAATCCCGGAGGGATAATAGCCCTCCGGGAATCTTATAAAGGAGTTTACCATGAAAGCACTTTACGAGCAATACCGACCTAAAACTTGGGAAGAGGTTGTCGGGCAAGACGATCTAATCAGAAAGATCAAAGTTGTCGAATCAAGGGGCTTTACCGGCAAGGCATTCTGGATTGTTGGCAAATCCGGGTCCGGCAAGTCAACTATCGCTTGGATTGTCGCTCGCAGCGTTGCGAGTGATTTCGGAATTTGGGAGTTCAACGGACGCGATTTGACGGTAAATACACTGAAAGAGCTTTGTCAATCACAGTTCTGCTTTAAGCCTCTGCACCAATCCGGTTATGCCTTAATTGTAAATGAAGCTCATGGATTGACAAAACCAGTGATTGAGTACCTGCTGAACCTGTTGGAGGCTTGTGCTCGAGGAGATTTCAGTGTAACGATTATCTTTACGACCACCCTTGAAGGCAATGATCTCTTTGAGGACACGAAACTTGATAGTTCACCGCTTGCCAGTCGCACCATGAGGCTTTCGTTAGCGCAGAGAAATATTGCTCAAGCCTTTGCGACTCGTGCTCGTGAAATAGCTAAGGCCGAGGGATTAGATGGAAAGCCGATTGAGGCTTATGTCAAGCTGGCTCGTGAATGCGGGAATAATATGCGGGAAATGCTTCAGAGGATCGAATCCGGGGAAATGCTCTCCTGAAGTTAAATCCCCTGAAATTCAAAGGCCCGAAGCTAAACACTTCGGGCTTTTCGTTTCTAAGTGGAAAGCGTTCTGTAATGGCATTCAAGCCTCGAATGAGATTGAGGGGTATGGTTGATATGGGTTAGGGGGTGATCGTGGCCCGAACGCGGCCAGGGACACAGTTCGACGCGAAATTCGGGCATTCCAGCAAGGAGCTATTCCCCGGAAAGGCAGAGCCGGATAAAAAGCGCTTTATTCAGCCGCTCTTTGGGGATTATTTTAGTGTTATTTGGGGATTCAGATCTTCACAATGCCTCTGCACATTACACTGGAGAAGATGCTTGCAACTATCTGCTACGGAATCTGCTACGGTCGTTATACAAAAATTAACCCAGAACTCACCAATCCTTAATGGGTTCGTTCTGGGCTAAGTGACTATAAATCCAGCTTTTTATCCTGTGCACCCAGCAAGAATCGAACTTGCAACCGCCGGATTAAGAGTCCGTTGCTCTACCTAGTTGAGCTATGGGTGCTGGCTTTACCAATTGGTGCAGAGTAAAAAAAGTATCATGGAATATACATAAATGCAACCGGTAAAAGCAAGCACAATTTAATGTTCTTCACAAAAACACTCCCCCGCATCACCGATCCGGGGGAGTGTTTTTTTCTATGGGTTGATTATGGAATCTACTTGATCAGCATCATTTTATTGGATAAGGTTTGTCCCGCATAATTCATGCGGTAAACGTACAATCCGGAAGGAAGGCCGGAAGCGTCGAAAGCGACCTGGTGATCACCTGCCGCCTGGTATCCATGGACCAATGTTGCCACACGCGCACCCGTCAAATTGAATACCTCCAAACTAACGGCGCCATCCATCGGGAGATTGAAGCGGATAGTCGTGCTGGGATTGAATGGTTCCGGGTAGTTCGAAATCTTGACGCTTTCAGCGCCAGTTTGCTGATTGCCGACCACAGAATTATTCGTGGGGGTAACGTCATGCCAGTCTTCAATTATCGTGGTTTCCCAACCGGTTCCTTCCAGTGTGGAAGCTAATTTAGTGAAAGTGAAGGAATTCCACGCCAGAACGGAATCCGGGTTCGATCCTACGTATCCGACAAAGCGATAGAGTCCCGGTGGCGAAGCGGCGGAGATCACCGTCTGTAGCGTGGCGCCGCGGGTGCCGCTGGGGGGGAGGGTTACGCCCTTTTGGAAGGTTTGAGAAGGCATCCCATTGTTAGGCGGATATAGCTTGGTCCAATAGGTCGTCGGCTGGACCTGGTTTGTCTGGTTCGTTCCTTGAGCGTTGTATTGAAAACTGCCGCCAGAAGCAGGGATCACGATGGGACCGCCAATTGGGGTCATACTGAGGGCGAATGTCAGATTGGGAGTCGTGCGCACGTGGACCGCGCCGAGCATCATCGGATGATAAGTGCAGAAGTAGTCGTAATCCCCGACGGTGTTAAACGTAAAACTGAAAGTCTGCCCCGTGGTAAGATCTCCGGAATTGAAAACAAGAGTGTTCGAGGTGACGGTGTGAGTGTGCATTCCAAAGTTAGTCCAAACCACCGTCGTTCCCACCGGAACGTATAAATGCCGGGCGTGGAAGAGGTTGTCAACCGCATCCACCCAGATGGTGGCGGCGCCGGCATTTAGAACCAGCGCCGAGATGACGAGCAACGAAAAGATGGTTTTCTTCATTGAGAACTCCTTAAAAATAATATTTGCTTCTCTGTTTTCCCTAAGTAAAACGGGTCTGAATTAAGTACGTAGCAAAAATTGCATCAGTGGGGTAATTATAATAATTATATTTAATAATATTGATATTAAATCGCAATAACAGGAATTAGCATCGGGGCACATGCCCCCTTTATCAGGCAGATCTGCGGCCTTGCAGACGCACCTGTAATCCTGTCTGAACATGAGGCTGGACGGGATCGTTTCGATGATTGGGGCGTTCAATGCACAAAATCATCCCACTCAAAATCCTTGCCTCCTTTTGGGGTAATCCTATGTCAGACGACGAGCTGATTCGACTATCGCTGGAAGCCAGCGCCCGTACTAAGCAGGATATGATCGCTGCCTGCACTGAACCACTTATAAAGGCCGCTGTCTGGATCGCGGCTGCCATGCGTGATGGCCAGGCGCTTCTGCTCTGCGGAAACGGCGGATCTGCGGCTGATTGCCAGCATATCGCCACGGAATTCGTGGTGCGCTTGACGGCGTTAAACCAGCGAAGGGCTTTACCCGCTCTTGCTCTGACAACTGACACCTCTACTTTGACCGCGGCTGCCAATGATTTCGGTTTCGATTTCATTTTTTCCCGTCAGATCGAGGCTTTGGGGCGTAAGGATGACGTTCTTATCGCCATCAGCACTTCGGGGCGCTCTCCCAATATCCTGGAAGCAGCTCGCGCTGCTCGCGCCAAGAATATGAAAGTAATCGCTTTTCTAGGCGCTGAGCGGCGCGAGTTAGGCGATTTGGCAGACTTGTGCCTGTGCGTCCCCAGCGAAGACGGTCAGCGCGTACAGGAAGGACACATCACCGCCGGCCATATTCTGGTGGCTCTGGTGGAAAAGAAACTGGCGGAACAGGCCGGCCCATGACCTTCCTCAACGCTGCATTGCTCGCGGGGTTGGCGGCGGTGGCTATTCCCTTGATCATCCATCTTTTCAATCGCCGCCGTTTCCCCAAGATTGACTTCAGCACACTGCGGTTTTTGAAACGCTTGCAGCGTCAACAGATGCGCCGGTTGAAACTGCGCCAGTGGCTGCTGCTGCTTCTGCGCATGCTGGGAATATTCCTAATCGCCTTGGCCTTCGCACGCCCGACCTTCACCGCACGATCCGGCTTCGGAGAGCTGTCGGCGGGACGGGTAGGGATGGCTATTGTCATTGATGGATCCGCCGGCATGCAGGCTCGTAGCCCTGCCGGTTCCACTTTCCAGGAGGCTAAAGCCGCAGTCGAAGCATTGCTGGCCACCATGAATGCCTCTGACCGCGCCCTGGTGGTGCTGGCTTTGGACAAACCGATGGCACTGACTTCAGCGCCGGGTTCCGACACCGAGGTCTTGCGGCGAGCCTTGAGTGAGGCGCATAGTTGGGATGGCCGAGCGGATTTATACTCGGCAGTTTCCTTCGCCGCCGAAGCGCTAAAGAAGTCCCCGGATTTCCGCAGTGAAATTTTCGTAATCAGCGATTTCGCCGGCGCCCCTCCTTTACCACCCCCTCCCCAGGGTATGATTCCATTTTTTCTCGGCGTCCACCCGGAATCTACTGATAATCTGGCTATTAGCGAAGTCCGAATTACTGGCGAGATTATCGAACCGGGCAGGCCGGTTGTGGTGGAGGTAACACTGGTCAACCACGGCCGTCGCGACCGCGAAAACGTCTATTATAGCCTGTTTTTAAACGACACCCGAGTGGCTGAGGACGTTGTCTCGCTGGCCGCTGGATCGGAAGTCCACCGACAGCATGAAATCTTAGTACGAGAAACCGGTTTGCAAGATGGGGTGGCGCAAATCGAGGATCTGGATGCCCTGGCGCTGGATAATAAAGCGTATTTCTGCTTTGCGGTTCCCGAACGTGTGAATGTGCTCCTGGTCGGTGATCCCTCTGCCATTCGGCTGTTGGAATTGGCTCTGACGCCACTCCCTGATGAACAGAAACTGATTTCAGTGCAAACTGCCGACCGAGACAAATGGGATACCGGCAGTCTATCCACCTATGACGCCGTTATCTTTTCCGATCCTCCGGTATTCACTTCAGCGCAAGCTGCCCGCCTGGCGCGCGCCGTGGAGAATGGCCTCGGGCTGATGATCTTCCCCGGTAGTCGAACGGATTTGGCCTCCGTGAACCGGGAACTGTTGGCTCGGTTAGGAACACCCCAATGGGGTGAGATTCTCGGTCGGGCAGCGTCCCCGGAAGCTTTCTTATCCTGGCAGGACCCCGATCTGGATCAACCGTTGTTGAATGGCATGTTGAGAATTGGGCACAAACCGTCTCTACCGCGATTCTATCAGGCGGTGCGGTTCGTCGGGGGTCATGGCGAGGTTCCACTAAGTTTTCGCAACGGCATGCCTTTTTTATCTCAGACAACTTTTGGTCTGGGGCGGGTAATTCTGGTGGCCTCATCCCCGGAGGCTGCTTGGTCCGATTGGTCACAGCGCGGCATCTTCGCTCCTTTGATCCATCGGCTCACACTAAACCTTGCGAGTGGACAGAAGGAGCGCTGCCGATCCCTGATTGTGGAGGATGACCTGAATATTCCGGCGGGAAATCAAGGAGCAGTAGCTGCAGCGCTCACCTTGCCCGACGCACAGGAGATAAAGCTGCCCCCCCGCACGAACGATTTAAAGGTTGGATATGTGTATCCTCGCGTGAATCCAGCGGGTATTTATCATCTTAAAGTCGGTTCCAGCCAGTATATAGCGGCTGTGAACGTTCCAGCGTCTGAATCAGATCTTACGACTCCGAATCTATCGGAGACCTACCCGGATTGGAAGGCGGCCGGAGTTGTGTTCGTTGATCCCAAAGATGTCGCTGCCACGCTGAAAACCTCGCGCTATGGGCGGGAATTATGGAAGGTTGCCTTGATCGCCGGTCTGCTCATCCTTTTTATGGAATCCTTATTGGGAAGCAATCTCATCGGGAAATCCACCGATAATCAGGAATTATAAGTATTTCCTTTACATAATTGTAGTCGGTCGTTTACGCCCATTATTTCATTGAATATGGGCAATTTTTATGAAGAAAGTTCGCCTTGCCAAGGCATTCTTTTGTCATTTCTCTTGCTTAAAACTTAAATTTTTATTAAATTATCACCTTAAATTTCAATCCTATAACCCTTTGAACTTGCCCGATGCTTTTACGCTCTAACGCCCTGAAGAGCTTTCAACGTGCTTTGGGTAGACATAAAGTCCTTCTGGCCGAGGAGGACCTTCTCACCTATTCCTACGATACCACAGGCGAGAGGGTTGTTCCTCAGGTCGTCGTTTTGGCTGAATCCCCTGAAGACGTTTTGTCGGCAGTGGATTTTGCCCTTGATTCAGGATTGACTGTCACCCCCCGCGGCGCTGGAACCGGTATGTCCGGCGGTTCCGTACCGCTGAAGCGAGGGGTTGTTTTATGCACCGAACGGATGAACTTTATTTATGAGCTTGATCGTGAAAATAAGACCATTTTAGTAGGGCCGGGCATAACCACCGCCGAAGTCCAGGAAGCCGCCTCAAAGCAAGGGCTTTTTTACCCGCCGGATCCTTCCAGCCACCGAGTTAGCACCATTGGCGGTAATATCGCGGAAAATGCGGGTGGGCTGCGTTGCGCCAAATATGGTGTGACCAAGCATTATGTGCTGGGGCTGGAATTCGTCTCGGCGCACGCCGAAATCCTCCAGACCGGCCTGCTGCTCGCTGACTCGCTGGATTACGACTTGACTCCCCTGCTGGTGGGTTCGGAAGGCACTCTGGGCATCATCACCAGCGCGCTGCTGCGCCTCATAGACGCTCCTGCCGCCCAAGGGACCATGCGCATTTTCTTCTCTTCGCTGGAAGCGGCGGGTAGTTCTGCCGCCACCATCATGGCGGCGGGCATCGTGCCCGCCGTTTGCGAGCTCATGGATCGTTCCGTGTTGGACGCTGTCTCGGAATACACCGGCATTCGTCTGCCCAATGGCGCCGAAGCACTGCTGTTGGTGGAGATTGACGGCCAGCCCGACCAGGTCAGCGCCGGGATGGCGCAAGTAGAAAACATTTGCCGGAACCGCCGCGCCGTACAGGTTCGCGCCACTCAAGATCCCCACGACGCTGAACGGTTGTGGAGATTACGTCGCTCCGTATCGCCCTCGCTGGCGCGCTTGGCGATGGGCAAATTGAATGAAGACGTGGCCGTACCCCGTTCGCGTCTGCCGGAACTGATTCAGGCGGTGCAACGCCTCTCCAAGCGCTACGGACTGGACATTCCCTGCTATGGCCATGCCGGTGACGGCAACCTGCATGTCAACGTCATGTACAATCCCGAAGACCTGCTGCAAGCCAAACGCGCCCGGCAGGCAGTTGAGGAAATCTTTAAAGAAACCGTGGCCTTAGGCGGCACCATTTCCGGCGAACACGGCATCGGTTCGGTAAAACGCGATTACATGAAGTTGCAGATGTCCAACGCAGAAATCGAGGTTCTGCGTCACATCAAGGACTCGTTCGATTCGGAAGGGCTGTTCAACCCCGGCAAGGTGATCCCGGATTAAGCTCAAAATTGTATTTTACGTGCATACTTGGTTTCTTGGTTACGGAGCGTAAATGTTCGAAGGTCTATTCCCTGCCCTGGTGACCCCCTTCAAGGGCGATAGCGTCAATACTGAAGTCCTGCGCAAACTGGTTGTGGATCTGATGGCCAAGGGTGTGGATGGCCTCGTCCCGCTGGGCACGACGGGGGAAGCCCCCACGCTGTCGGTTGCCGAGCGCGATGTAGTCATCACCACGTGTGTGGAGGCCGCCTCCGGGCGCATTCCGGTTATTGCCGGCGCCGGCACCAATGACACCCGATCCACAATCGAACGGGTGCAGCGTTGCGCAGAGTTAGGCGTATCCGGCTGCCTGATAGTTTGCCCCTACTATAATAAACCGAGTCAGGAAGGGCTGTATCGCCACTTCATGGCCGTGGCGGATGCCTCCCCTGTGCCGCTGGTGCTCTACAACATCCCTGGGCGAACTTCTGTGAATATGTTGCCCACCACTCTGGGACGGCTAGCCGAGCATGAGAGAATAGTGGGTGTTAAAGAAGCCTCTGGCAGCCTCGACCAGATCAGCGAAACGGCGGTGCGCTGTGGCGAAAAGATCACTATTCTGGCCGGGGACGATTCCCTGATTCTGCCAACGCTCTCAGTGGGCGGACGCGGAGCAATATCTGCCGCTGGAAATGTGCTGCCGTCCGAGTTGAAGGAGTTGATGAAACTCTTCTTCGCGGGTCGGATCTTGGATGCCGCAATGTTGCATTTACGGATCTGGCCGGTCTTAAAAGCACTATTCATCGAAACCAATCCGGTAGGCGTCAAGGAAGCATTGACATTGCTGGGGTATAACGTTGGATCGGTGAGGTTGCCCATGGCGCCTCTGCAGGAAGCCAATCGGACGATTTTGATACAGGAGCTGAAAACGCATGGCCTTATCCAGTAATAAGCAAGGCCCCATTGCCATTGGATTATGCGGAGCCGCCGGGCGCATGGGCCGCGAGATCATGGGCGAAGTAGTGATGCACAAGGACATGTTCATCGCCAAGACTTATGAATCACCCGATCACTCTTTGGTTGGTCGGGGTGTAGGTCAATGCATCATTCAACCGGATACGACCGAGGATTTTCTGGAAGGCTGCAATGTGCTGGTGGATTTTTCTGCACCAGGCTCCGGGGTCTTGACTCATCTCGAACGTGCGGCTGGGCGTAAGGTCGCCGCCATCGTGGGCTCCACCGGCTTGGATGAAACCGCTCGCGACAAAATGGAAGTTCTGGCTAAAAAAATTCCCTTGCTCTATTCAGCGAATATGTCGCTGGGCGTCAATCTACTCATCGCGCTGGCGCAACGCACTCAGGAACTGGTCGGCGGAGGATTCGATGTGGACATTTTGGAGATGCACCACCGCGCCAAGCGCGATTTGCCTTCCGGCACCGCGCTGATGATCGAGCGCCACCTGAAAGTGGTAGACCCGGAGGTCAGGGTCAATCACCACTCCATCCGGGCTGGAGATGTAGTTGGCGAGCATACCGTGTTATTCACCGGCGTGGGGGAGAGGTTGGAATTGACCCACCGAGCCACCTCTCGCAAGGCGTTCACTACCGGAATTATCGCCGCCATACGCTATGTCTGCGGCAAGCCGCCGGGCATGTATGACATGCGCAAAGTGTTGGGAATTTAGCAAAATATTGCTAAGAGGATAAAATGCAAATGCCACATCCAATACCATATCAGGGCAGCAAGAGAAATATTGCGTCAAAAATTTTGCGGTACTTCCCTGCTGATATTGAAACTCTAATTGAACCATTTGCTGGCTCAGCTGCAATCACCTTAGCTGCGGCATCAAATAATATCTGTAAAAAATATTGGTTGAACGATCTTAATAAACCACTAATGGATCTTTGGAAGATCATTATCAATCAACCAGAAATTATCGGAAAACAGTATGAAGATGTTTGGTCAAATCAATTTGATGAATATCCTAAGCAGTATTATAATCGAATTAGAGATGAATTCAACACTTCTGGCCGACCTGATTTCTTTTTATTCCTGCTTGTGAGATGCGTGAAGGCCTCTGTACGTTATAATGCCAATGGTGAATTCAATCAAAGTCCTGACAATAGACGCCGTGGGACAAAACCGAAAACCATGAAAGAAATGATTTTCGGGGCATCGCACCTTTTAAGAGACAAAACTACTACGACATCGAAGAATTATAGAGATATCTTGGAAAAAGTTCAAGCTGATGATTTGGTCTATATGGATCCACCATATCAAGGAGTTTGTCGAAATCGAGATACTCGATATATCACTGGCGTCCAATATTGTGAATTTATTGAGGTATTGAAAAAATTGAATCATCGAAAAATCAGATATATCGTAAGTTATGACGGGCGCGTTGGAAATAAAATTTATGGGAAAACGTTACCGGACGAATTACATTTAACCCACATTGAAATAAATGCCGGACGTTCCACACAGGCGACATTGCTTGGCCGTCAAGATTCCACTATTGAATCACTTTATCTTTCTCCGACTCTGAAGAATGAACTGACGAAAGCACCATGCCTTCGACGATATACACCCAAAGAACAAATGGATCTCCTGGAGATGGTTTTATGAAGCAATTAAAATTTCCAGAATCCTTCATCAAAAAATGCAAACAGATCACTGCGAAAAGACCTCGAACTGTCATTGATCATATTCTCAAACATGGCTTTATCACTACACAAGAATTGAAAGATGAATATGGGTATAATCACCCACCACGCGCAGCACGGGATGTTCGTGAGTTGGGAATACCTGTTGAAACATATAGAGTAACGGGATCTGATGGGAGGAAAATCGCTGCTTATAGGTTTGGGGATTTAAGAAAAGCGAGATTTTCACGATTGCATGGAAGAACCGCATTTTCTAAAGAACTGAAAAGAAAACTTATCAAAGAATGTGGCTCTATTTGTACAATCTACTTGGAGAAATTCACTGAATCCGAACTACAGATTGATCACAGAGTTCCATACGAAGTTCTAGGTGATGAAATCGAGAAAGATGAAGATCCTAAGCATTTTATGTTACTTAGTGGATCGGCGAACCGGGCAAAATCATGGTCTTGTGAACATTGCCCTAATTGGCTCAAACTGAAAAACCCTGCCATCTGTAGAAAATGTTATTGGGCATTCCCTGATAATTATGAACATGTAGCAATGAGGCAAGTTCGACGGTTAGACTTATTATGGACTGAAGAAGAAATCACTATTTATAATGAACTTAAAGAACGAGCGGAAAGCCTGCAAAAGAATATGCCTGTGTTCGTAAAAGAAATTCTCGAACGATTTGTGAAAACTTAGTGATCTAGATTGCCCATCGTCGTCCTAAAATACGGCGGCAGTTCGCTGGCTACACCGGAACTGTTCAAATCGGTCGCCCGGCAGGTGATCCGCACGAAAGAGGCGGGTGAAGACCCTGTGGTGGTAGTCTCCGCAATGGGTGACACCACCGACCATTTCCTGCAGATGGCCTCCCAGATTACCGATAAGCCGCACGCTCGCGAGCTGGACATGCTACTGTCGGTTGGGGAACGCATTTCTATCGCTTTACTGGCGTTGGCCATTAATGCCGAAGGTCCCTACGAAGCGATCTCGCTGACCGGTTCGCAAGTGGGTATTATCACCGACACCAACCACACGCAAGCCAAGATCCTGGAAGTGCGCTGCGGGCGTATTCATCAAGTGCTGCAAAAGGGTCAAATTCCCATCGTAGCCGGGTTCCAGGGAGTATCCACGGAGAAGGAGATCACGACCCTGGGACGGGGAGGATCGGATACTACGGCGGTGGCTTTGGCCGCGGCGTTAGGGGCGGAACAATGCCGCATCATGAAAGACGTGGATGGCGTATACACCGCCGACCCGCGCCATGTGCCGGTGGCCCGAGTCATTGATCGCCTGGACTACGATCAGATGCTGGAGTTTTCCGCCACTGGATCGCAAGTTCTGGCAGCCGATGCAGTGTCCCTGGCGCGGCAGCATGGAGTCGAAATAGCTGTGGGCTTGGCGGCCTCGGGCGCTGTTGGTACGATTGTCACTGCCGGCGATTTCACCGGCGGCGGCGTACGTGGTCTGGTGGCGCTGCGAAGCTTGGCGGCGTTGCGTCTCCGGCAACCCCAGGACCTCATGCAGGTATTGGCTGATTTGCGCGAAAGCGGCCTCCCCATTCGCGGGTTGCACAGCGAAGCCAGCCGGCCCCTGCTGCTCTTGGACTCTGACCAAATGGCTCTGGAGGCCTTACTGGCCTCGGATGGTTGGAACGCAAAAGTCAATCCCTACCGACGCCTTTATGCCAGGATTTCCGCCATCGGATCGTCGCTGGAACCGGGGGGAAAACATTTCGCCCGGTTGCTGGGACTGATCCAGAAGCAGGGTTGCACCCCACGCTGGTTCTGCTGCAGTCCCTTAAGAGTATCCTTTTGCGTTCGCGATGATGAAGTTCAGGATCTGCTGGTGCGACTGCACGAGGGGTTGGTGGTATCTTAGAATTTCCGGTCATGGCGAACGACGGCACCACCACTGAAGGTCTTCCCTGGTGATGTCACCGAAAAAGTATTACCGGCAGTAAAAGCCGAACGCAATGACCATACTGAAGTAAAAATATGTCCGTTTTCGGTCTGCAGCTTGTGTTTATCCACAGGCGTTTGCACGAACCCCATGCTGCTTCCTACCGCTGGACCTACCGGGTTCTGATTCTTTCCGCTTGCCTGCTGGTTGCGACCTTGACGGTTTCTGGTTGTATCGGTTATCTTATCGGTGAGGCACCTATGTACAATCCACGGTCGAGCTATCTGTCGGATACCTCCATGAATGCCATGGGTGAATCCATTCCGAAGATTGTGGTGAAGCAATTCTCGGCAGAACCTTTATTGCGCATCGGTTTCATGGAGGGGTATGAGAAAATTGATTTCCGCATTTCGGGTCAATTTAATCTTACCGACTTGGACGGCGACCCGGTCTTCAGCGGAGTCAATTCCCGTTTGAAATGGCGCTCTCTGGTGGAAGGCGGACACGGAGCTACTTTTATTTACAGTGTACTGGTAACGGCCTGCCGTGAGGAATCCGAAGCCATAGAATTGGTCGAGAAACTGCGCCGTCTCTATCCGCAGGTGCGCATGCAGCGGTTGGGCGGCCAATTGGTCATCAGCGGCGAGATGGTCAACGACAACACCAAGTATCGCATTTTAGCGGGCGCCTTTGAGACCGAGAGCGAAGCCAAGAAACTCCTGGCAAAGTTCAGTGACGAGTACGCTCCCCGCATCATCCGTGAAAAAGTAAAAGATTCGCGCGGTAAAATAGAGGTCTACGACGCCGAGTACGATTATTCCACAAAATTGGATGATGGGTTCCGTATTGTGCCGATATCGCGCGAGACCACGATAACGCTTTACGGTGTGAAGGTAGGTTCGGGGTTTCAGTGGGAATCCATGTCCGACCGTACCTATTGCGGCATCGTGGAAATCCGCGTAGGTAATGATGCTCGCCTTTGCGCTGTATCCGAGATTCCTCTGGATCAGTACTTACGAGGCGTGGTTCCCGCAGAAATGCCGTCAGGGTATCCGCCGGAAGCGTTGATGGCGCAGGCGGTGGCCGCTCGTAGCGCAGTGTTGGCTAAGCTGGGCACCAAACACTTGAACGATCCTTACGATTTTTGTGCGAACGTTCATTGTCAGGTCTATTCTGGAATCGTCAGCGAAGCCGAAAGCACTAATGACGCGGTAACCTCCACGGGCGGCGAAGTCATCTACTTTGAAGACAACATTTGTGACGCTGTCTACTCCGCCGTGTGCGGCGGGCATACGGAACACAAACGCAATGTCTGGAACCCTCCCGACGAAGCCTATTTACAGGGAATTTATGATGCTCTTCCGAACAGCAATGACAGCTTAAACCTTGACCTGTCACACGAAAAAGAGGTGCGCAAGTGGATTGATGAGCGACCGGAAGTCTTCTGTGCCTTGAATCGTGACAATCTTCCCACTCTCCTGGCCTACAGCAAGAAATACTTCCGCTGGGAGGTGAGTTATTCCCGTAAGGAGCTGGAGGACATCATCAAGAAGCGCACAGATGAAGACATCGGAATTCTTTACGATATCATCCCCTTGAATCGAGGCGTATCCGGTCGCCTGATGGAAATCGAAGTGCTGGGCAGCCGCAAGAACATCCGCATTAAAAAGGAGCTGAACATCCGCCGGGCGCTTTCTCCGACCTATTTGCGCAGCGCAGCTTTCGTCATTGACATCGAGATGGGGGAGATGGGTACGCCATTGGCCTTCCACTTCCGCGGAGCCGGCTGGGGGCATGGTGTGGGCATGTGCCAGATCGGAGCGGCTGTCATGGCGCTTGATGGCTATGATCATCGCAAGATATTGGCACATTATTATCAAAACGTCGAAGTCCGCAGTGTATATACACCGGAAATACCGCGGGAAAAACACAAGCCCAAAGAAGTTAAGAGGCCCAAGGAGAAAGAAAAATCCAAAGTTAAAGTTGAGGTGAAACCGCCCGAGGTCGAAAAACTCCGAGCCGCTGTTACTCCTCAACTGAAAACTCCGGAAAAGTTGGCTGTTGATTCCAAACCCGTGCAGAAGCCAAAAACGTCCGAGAAATTGGTCGCAGAGGTAAAGAGGCCTGATAAGCCGAAAGGACTGGAAAAACCGCCACCAGCCATTAAAACCGCAGAAAAAATTAAAGCGAAAGCGCCGTTTAAAGTTAAGCGCAAAATTACCGAGAAGCCGCATCCCAAAGTCGCGGCGAAAGCCAAGATAATCCCGAAGTCGAAGAGCAAAGTTGCAGCCAAGACTACGATTAAACCGAAGCAGAAGATCAAACCGACTGTTGTCAAGGCCAAAATCAAAAAGGCAATAAAAGTTCCGCCCAAACCGAAACGCAAGGGGGTTGGTAAAGTATTCCCCCGAACCTCGCAAAAGGCATTGGCGGTGAAGAAACCAAAGCCGCAACTAAAAGCCGTCAAGAAACCTAAGCTTCAACCGAAAGCGATCAAGAAACCGTTCATTCAAGCGAAAACGAAGACAACTGCACGACTGAAAGCTCGTGAGCAGGTGAGAGTATTATCGAAGCCGAAAACCAAAAGTCCCATGCGCGTCATAGAAAAGGCCAAGCCCAAAGACAAAGTGCGTATCGTGGCGAAAACGATGGGGAAAATGGCGATGAAGAGGAAAAAATAAATCGCTTCTGGTTGGTTAACACGGGATTACTATGAACGATCGTCCCTCGAACTTCTGGGGCCTGCTGGCCTTGTCCCTGGCCATTGTCGTCTTCGGTTTTCTGGTTGGAAACGCCCTACGTCACGTGCGTGGAACCTCCGATACCATCACCGTCACTGGCTCGGCCAAGCGCCCCATTCGCTCCGATTATGCAGTTTGGCGAGGCGCCCTGAGCAGCCAGCGCCCAACTCTCGATGAGGCGTACCGTGAGATCAACCAGCTCTCCAACCGTTTCCGCACATTGTTGGCTGAC
>JAGVQJ010000163.1 GCA_020051775.1 Calditrichota bacterium
CAGCGAACAATTAGTTTCAAAATAACCCCGTCTTGGCATTTTTTCGAAGGCCAACCTTAAGGGTTGGTCTTTAGTGTTTGTGTAAATTCAGCTCCCACGAAGAGGAACTATCATGTGCTGAGGGGGTGTAATAAGTGCTGGTGTGATTTCCAACGGTTATTATGGAAGAATCTCTACGTGTTGAATTCCAGCAATGCGGCTGTGAATTGTTGGAGAAGTTGCTGCCCAGAATCGTTCTTCTGGCCAAGCGTGAAGAGGACGTTTCCGGGTTGATTGCTTTAGCCTCACGCAAGCGGTTGCGAATCTGTCCAACCGGCACCGGTACGAGCTTTCCAGCAAACTATGAACCGCCTGCAGAAATGATCTTTCTGCTCACTCTGGGATTGAATCAACTGGTTGAGGTCCGGCAGTTGGATTCGGCGGTTATCGTGGGTGCAGGCATGGTAGTGCGCGAACTATCTGCTCGGCTTGAGGATACTACCCTATCGTTGCCTCCGGCCTTGGCAGAATACCGGGGAACCATCGGAGGCGCCATGCTGTCATCCGACTTCACGGGGACGCGTCTGGCTGAAATTCGGCGAAGACTCCTGGGAGTGGAACTTATTGATCCCAAAGGTCGGCTGTTAAAATTCGGTGGTCCTACTATCAAGAATGTGGCAGGCTATGATTTTTGGACATTTTTAACGGGGACCCGAGGGCGTTTTGGGGTATTAACGCGTCTTATTTTGAACCTGGAGAACATGCCCGCGATCGGACCGGGCGTTCCCGTGACGCTGGGTTCGTCTGTCACTGAAGCAGCTTCCCGTTGGATATATTCGAATTTGGAGAAGAAGCTGGATCCAGAGGGAATTTTCGTGCGATGATGAAGGTCGTTAGACTTCTCATACTTTGTATAACAAGCGCTTTTCTCCTGGTAATCATGGCGATTGTGCTGATCTGGCCACTTCTAAATGTTGATGACCGCCTGCGTCAGGTGTTGAAAAAAGAGGCCGCGCGATCGCTTGGAAGTGCAGCGGAAATTCAGCACGTACATCTCGCTTTAAATCACCTCGACGTGTTAGGTTTGGAAGTCAGTGACCGGCAAAATCGTTGGGTTTTCACGGTTTCCAAGGCTACCATCCGTTTCAACCCCCTGAATCTCTTTCGATTCGGTTTCAACACTAATGGATTATTGGCCACCATATCTTCGGTGGATCTGACCGTTCCACAGATCACCATGCGGATTCCAAAAAAGGATTCCCTACCCGATCCGGCCGATACAGTTCGCTTTAATGGATGGAAAATCCTCGATAATTTGCCTGAAGCGCTGTTGATAAGTCAAGTACAAATGAAGGCAGGCATATTCCATTTGCAGGATGACCAGGGAAATCCCCTTATTACCTTGGGCGGTTTAGATATCGGGTTATTTTCACCTCAACCAGGGATCTTCAATGGCTATTTATCGAGTTCCGCTTTAGGCGTGAAAAAGATGAACAGCCGAATGGATCTTTCTGTAAATCGTCGTGCGCGGACATTGGAAGCGAATTTCTATGCTGTAATTGACTTACTGCGTTTGGGATCGGAAATCGGATTGAAAGATTCGATGTCTTTTAGATTAGATAGTTTGGACGTGGCGCTTCGTTTGTGGGCATTGGATACACGCACCGGCTTAAGTGGTGAAGTCTCACTTCAGCGTCTGGCCTTGAATAAATCAGAACGGGAGCTACTTTACACCGAGCAACTGCGCCTGATCCTTGGGGACTGGAACCTTCTTATTCCTCACGCAGAGGTGCATGGTCTGACTGCCAACTGGCAACTCAGAGGCCAAATTCCCGATTTGAGAGCGCCAGAATTGGATTTTAACGTCACCGGCCACTCGGATGATTGCACGCAGTTGGCAACGTTATTAAGAAATAAAGCGAATATTTCCCCTGGTGGTGTCCTTGATGTGGTCGCTGATATCAAAGGTCGTATTGTCAATCCTCAGATCACCGGCCAGATCAATTTAGACCGATTGGAGACGTCTCGCGCCACTTTTGAAGGTTTACACCTTTCCAGCGATTATGAAGATGGCCGTATCCTGATCAACGAATTTGAAGCGCGAACAGACGATGGCCTATTAACGCTGGAAGGGCAAACATTTTGGGCCGGAGTCAATACCAACGCCGATGTGAATTTCCGATGGAATGGTCGAATCCCAGGTTTGACGAACTCCAAACCCGGAGTTTTCTCAGGAACAATTTCCGGCCGGGAGGGGGTTTTCCTGGTGGATGCCAATTGGAACACCCCTGCCTCGGAACTGGTCATTATCAAGGGGTATTACTCTCATACCGCTGAATCTTTACATGTGGAGACAAACCTAAGTCAAAAGGTTTCCCGTGCTGCTATTGCTGTCGCAAAGATAACTAATCATCCCCAATTTACAGTGCAGTTGGACAATCCCCAGGCCATCGCCAGGCAGTTTGTTAATTGGGATTTTTGGAACAAACTGGATAGTCTCGAATTGACAGGGGATTTTTCTGGACCGCTGGAACAATTAACCAGCAACATTCAGATCCAACACCTGAAGACGGCTTCAACCCTGAATCTGAATGGGATACTTGGTATAACATCGGCGTCCTGGGTGGATTATAAAGGCAGTTTATCATTACAACCGAGAAAGGGACCGCACTTGGAGGGGCGTCTTGATGCCACTTGGAAAGATGGCACGCTGACCTTAGGATCCCTGGAACTCGATAACGCCATCACTGCTTCCGGTTCCTTAAATACCCTAACCGGAGAAATCGTGTCCGCCGAACTTCGTTTATCCAGTTGGCCCCTATCTCGTGGTATGGCCATATTATCACCCCAAATGGAGGCAAATTGGGGCGCTAATCTGCTGGCTCGATTAGATGTTTACGGTACCATACAGCATCCCGAAGCCAACTTCAACTTATACGCTTCTCAGGGCTTCTTTCTGGATAAAGGTGACTTTTGGGTGGTACTCTCTGCTGACCTGAAAGCCGACACTTTGAGACTGACAGAGTGTAATGTCGGACGTGGTGCTATCAGCATGTTGAAAGCCGACGGCAACGCTGATTTAACAACTTCAGAGCTTGATTTTCATCTCGTTTCCAATCTTTTGGACGTCTCCAACGTTTTACAGGTTTTCGACGACAACCCTGCCAAAATCTCCGGTCCCCTAAAGCTCGATGCTCATATTTCAGGCACCTTTCAAAACCCAGAATTAGAATTGCATGCCGGCATGAGTTATGGCAGGGTATTTCGCATTCCCTTTGACAGCCTGTCCGCTTCCTTGCGTTTCGATCCCTTACAAGAAAAGGCGTTGATTCTCAGTGAATTCCGCCTTCAACAGAAACCTGACTTGACACTGGAGGCCCAAGGCATTTTACCCTTTAACGCCCATCCCTTAGATCTGCATGTGCATCTAAATGGAAATATTTTAAAGATATTGCACCAACTTGAGCCGGATATTCTGGCCTCTCGCGGAAGCGGTGATTTGGAGCTTACCATCAGGCAAGAGAATGGCAAAATCATGGTCACTGAAGGCAGCTTGGATATCACCGAGGGGTATCTGAAATTACCGGAGGTTGTAGAAGAAATACAATCTCTCCGAACGAGCATGAAATTTCATGAGGGTCAGTTGCACATTGATGATTTAAGCGGGGAAATTGAGGAGCAACCCTTCCACATCAGAAATAGTTTTACTGAGCAAGCTTTGGCCAATTACCAGCGTTTGTATTTTCCCGGCGCAAACATTGATTTGGGTGTATTGCTTATGGAGACGAACGGAAAAGGCATCCATGCTCATATTCCCGATTTAATGCCTAACGGAACCCAGGGCTACCTAAATCTTAAAGGCAAGGACGGCGCAGAGGCTTTTACAGCCAGCGGCCCAATCGAAAGCCCGCTTTTTCATGGAACCATTCATGTGGCTGGCGCGGTATTCACTTTCCCCTTTCCGCCCGGGGACGGTAGTCAACCATCTGCATTTGTACGGCAAGTACTGGCGGTGCTGAATTCAGCACGATGGGACGTCACCCTGATTCCGGCCAGAGATAACCGATATGCGCATGAAATCAAACCGGTGGATGAGAATAACTTCATAGGGGGTGTTTCCGGCTTGATCGCATCTGTGAATATTGATATTAACCTGGATGTTGCCGAAAGCAAGCTGACCGCTGTCGGCAGTTTGGATCAGGGGAACTTTGGGTTTATCGGGGGTTTGGTATCCACTCGAGGCACTATTGAGTACCTGGATTTGAACTTTCGAGTCGAACGCTTCGAGACACAATTTGACCAGAGTGATATTCTGCCCTGGGTTCAGGGACGAGCTACCACCGTATATGCCGATTCCATGGGTTTCAGTCACAATATATATTTGAAATTATATGTGGTTGATCCCACTTCCGGTCAACGACATGAACGTGGTCGTTGGGGTGATTTTGTGTTTATTCTTGAAGATGATATCGGGTCTTCACAGGAACAGATTCTGGCTGCGCTGGGTTATTCACCTGGAACGGTTAGTTCCAAAGTCGGTTCGTTGGGAGGAACTATTTTAAGCGGTGTGGTGCTGCGCAGCTTTATTCACCCAGTCGAAAGGCAGTTGGAACATTACCTCAAATTGGATATTGTGAGATTACAGCCGACAATTACCCAACATTTGTTCGAATCTCAAATATTAGGCATAGATCCCGGTCCGGGGCCCGGTCCTCAGAGTCAGATCGTCTGGGGCGCTTACTTTTTAAGGCAATCCCAATTAACCATCGGCAAATATCTCAATGATGATACCTTTCTGTCCTATAACGGAACTTGGAAAACAGCCATCAATGCCGCCAATATCCGCGAATTTGGTTTCTTACACCGCTGGAACCTGGATTATCGCATCCGGCCGGTATCGGGTAATTTGGTATTGACCTTGGGCTATGATTACGATAATCTGGAAAAGTACGCGGATCAACGCCTCTCCTTGCGGTATAGTTTCGTTTTCAGATAAGATGATTTCACTGTTTTTGTCTTTACTACTCGATGGAATTTTATTATTTTGATAGTTTGATGGGAAAAACCGAATAACCTCATGAAGCGAAGCGACATTATACTCATCGTGATCATCGCCCTGATCCCGCTTTCCCAGGCGTATTCACAAGGGAAAATACGCCTTTTGGGTTTGTCAGTGGAAGGCCATAAGACCGCTGATCAGGGTCTTATCCTGGCTAACTCCGGCATGGTGGTCGGCAGCGAAATTACTGGTGACGACATCCAGTTAGCCATCCGCCAGATTTGGAATTTGGGATTGTTCTCTGATGTCCGGATTATGCTCGACAAGGAATTGCCTGAAGGCGCCATACTCAAAATCGTTGTAGAGGAATTCCCCCGTCTGGAAAAAATCGAGGTTTCCGGAAATAAAAAATTAAAAAAAGGCGATATTGAAAAATTGCTGGATTTTTTCCCCGGCCAAGTGCTGCGCCCGGACCAGACCAACGAAGCGCGCAACAAACTTATAGATAAATATGCCGAGGATGGATATCTACTCGCCAAAATAGAGATAAGCTCGGCTCAAGACGAAGCCACTAATCGGCAAATCCTCAAATTTTCTATTTTGGAAGGTCCTAAAGTTAAGATTGATAAAATCACATTTTATGGCAACGAAGCTCACGAAAAGAAACTTGGAACGGGAAAGAAAATCACCAATGCGCTTTTCGGCTGGTTGCCGCTGGGCAGTAACCTGACCGATCGAAAACTTCGCAAGCAAATGAAGGAGACCCATCAAAAAGGTCTCTTCCGTTCAGGCGAATTCAATCGTGAAAAATTCGATGAAGATCTACAAAACGTGGTTACCTATTACCGCAATCACGGGTTTCGAGACGCCACGGTTTTAGCAGATTCCCTACGCTATTCACAGGATCGGCGCAAGCTGGCCATTGACATTTATATGGATGAAGGCGTTCGCTACTATTTCGGTAATTTCAGCTTTACGGGAAACACGCTTTATGCCGAAAAGGAGTTGCAGAGGCAGTTGCTGGTCAAACCCGGGGAAATTTATCATGCTGAAAAACTTGAAGCCAGCGTCAGGGATCACCTGACTAACATGTATTATGACCGGGGTTATATTTACGCTAATGTATCACCTGTCGAGATCCCTGTAGGTCTGGACACCATTAACGTTCATTTTCGTATTTTCGAAGGCAATGCTTTTAAAGTCCGACTTATCAACATCGAGGGTAATACCAAAACCAAAGAGCACATCATCCGACGCGAGTTTGTATTGAACCCCGGTGATACTTTTGATGTTTCCAAATTGCGGCGCTCAGCGCGAGAAGTGACAATCTTGAACTATTTCTCCAATATCGTGCCGGACGTACAACCGGTTAACGATGATGAAGTTGATTTGTATTTCCGCGTGGAAGAGAAATCTACCGATCAAGTTCAAGTATCGGCCGGATACTCCCAGCGCGACGGCGTCATCGGGTCGCTGGGTTTTACCATGCCCAATCTTTTCGGCAACGGTCAATCGCTAAGTTTAGATTGGCAATTCGGACGGATTTATCGCACTTTTTCGCTCAGCATAACTGAACCCTGGTTTCTGAACTCGCCCACTCTATTGGGAGTGAGTTTTTTCCATACTCGTCGCGGTGGGACTTACTACGGATTCGACGAGAAAATCATGGGCGGTTCACTGCGGGTTGGGCGGCGATTACGCTGGCCGGACGATTACTTCCGGATAGATTGGATTTATCGCTTGGAAAGAGCAGTTTATTCTAACTTTACGTCCAGTTTCGCAGCCAGTAATCCCCGTGGTCTGATTGAAGATGTGCCGCGCGTGTCGTCGGGGTTGACGACGATTCTTACTCGAGACTCCCGCGATAATCCCGAATTCCCTACAACCGGATCTGTGAATAGGTATTCGGTCGAGGTTGCCGGCGGCCCATTTTTCGGAAACGATCAGTTTCACAAACACACGTTTAGTTCGGAATTTTACACGCCGGTGCTGGGCAAACTGGTGCTCTACTCGGACACGGAAATGGGTGTAATCGGGCAGTTGAATAACTCGATTCAAGCGGTTCCCTATATCGAGCAGTTCTTCATGGGTGGTGCGGGACTTTCGCTGGGCATTCCACTTCGCGGCTACGATGAGCGTATGGTGGGACCGCAAAGCGGCCAGTATGCCGAGGGTGGCAAAGTGATGTTCAAGCAATCATTGGAACTGCGACTACCGGTGGTGTATAATCCCACTATTTTCGTGTTGGGTTTCACAGAAGCCGGCAACGTCTGGCACAATTTGCAGGTCACGGACATGTTTGATCTGCGACGATCAGTAGGATTGGGTGTAAGACTCTATATGCCCATGATTGGACTGATCGGACTGGATTATGGGTACGGATTGGATTATTATAATCCGACCACCGGGCAGCGCCACGGCGAGTGGGTTCCGCATTTCCAATTCGGGCGAGCTTTCTAACGAAATGTAATAAAGTCAATAATCAATAATCGCCGGACTCAAACCGGTAAAAGAGGTGACTATGCGAATAAAATTGGCCAGCTTGGCAATGTTGATGGCCATTCTGGGGGGATCGGCCACCGCCAAAGATTTCAAAATCGGCTACATCTATTCTCAGAAGATAATGGCTGAATTCCCCGAATCCATCGAAGCCCAGAAAACACTGGATGAAGAACAGAAGAAATGGATGGAAGAGGCCAGGAAAAAAGAGGAAGAAATCACTAAACTGGTAGATAAGCTGCAAAATCAGTCATTGATGCTGTCGGAACAGAAAAAGACTGAAATGCAACAACAGATTCAGACGAAGGACTCAGAATTGCAGCGTTTTCAACAGGAAGTTTGGGGTGAGCAAGGCAAAATCTACCAGCGCAGTAAGGAGTTAACCGGCCCGATCATTGACAAAGTCAATGTCGTCATCACCAAACTCGGTAAAGAAGGCGGGTACGACGTGATCTTTGACGCCAATATGGGTAATATCGTCTATGCCAAGCCGGATTTCGACATGACGCAATTTGTCTTGGACGATCTGAACAAGAAATAATCCTCTCTTACTCTTGGTAGAATTGAAAGTGAGGATGATTGGTATTTTAGGACCGATGAGGAATACCATGCTCTACAGGACATTGGATTTGGCGTATCTCCTGGAAGGGGAATTGGTGGGTGATCCGGAAGTCGTGATTACCGGCCTTGCCAAAATAGAGGAGGCTGAACCTGGAGAACTCACTTTTCTCGCCAATCCAAAGTACGAGAAATACTTGTCCGAGACTCGAGCTTCCGCAGTGCTGGTTTCCCGTGAGCAACTGGCTGAAGGTAAGTTGCTAATCAGGGTAGATGATCCTTACCGGTGTTTTGCCAAGTTGCTGTCCGTTTTCTACCCTCCGGAACCACTGGTTGAATTGGGTGTGCATCCTGCGGCGGTCCTAGGTAAGGATGTGACCATCGGCCAAGGCGTACGTATCGCCGCAGGAGTCGTTATCGGAGCGCACAGTGTTATCGGCGATGACATCGCACTCTATCCTCAGGTGTCTATTGGCGAGGATGTGACAATTGGCGCTGGAAGTATCATCCGGGCTGGAGTGTCCATACGCCATGGCGTTCGTATCGGTTGCCGGGTTATTATACAGGATAACGCCGTCATAGGATCGGACGGTTTCGGTTTTGCGCCGACTCAAGATGGCGGATACGAAAAGATACCACAAGTGGGGACAGTCATTATTGAAGACGACGTCGAGATTGGTGCGGGTTGCACGATAGACCGCGCCACGCTGGGCGCTACACGTATAGAATCCGGCGCCAAGCTGGATAATCTAATTCAGATTGCGCACAATGTGGTAATTGGAGCTAATACGGTCATTGCCGCTCAGACCGGCATCTCCGGGTCTACAAAAATCGGGAAGAACTGCATGATTGCCGGGCAGGTGGGATTTGCCGGCCACCTGACCTTAGGCGATAGATCGTTAGTAGGCGCGCAATCAGGTGTTTCCAAATCATGGCCTGACAACAGCAAGATATTCGGATATCCGGCAATACCTTTAGGCGAGGAACTTCGCCTCCAAGCTACCATGCGCAAATTACCTGAATTAGCCAAAACCTTGGATCGTCTAGTGAAGAAGGTTGAGGAATTGAGTGCGAAAAGAAATGCCCAATGATACCTTAAAACGGCAACGTACTATCAAGGAACCGGTTTCTGTTTCAGGCATCGGCCTGCACACCGGCAACACTTGTTCGCTGACCTTCCAACCCGCCCCGGAAAATCACGGAATACAGTTCCGGCGAATGGACGTGCCAGATTCGCCTCCCATTCCGGCATTGATTGATAAGGTTGTGGACATTTCCCGAGGCACGACCATTGGCATGAAAGGCGTCCTGGTTCACACCGTCGAGCACGTTATGGCGGCTTTGGCAGGGTATGGAATAGATAACGTCCGGATAGATCTAACAGCTAACGAACCGCCGGTCATGGACGGATCCGCCCTGCCCTTCAGCCAGGCCTTGAATTCCGTAGGATTCGAGGAGCAGGCGCCGCCCAAGGAATATCTGGAGATTGACAGGACACTGACGTATCATGACGACAAAAAAGGGATAGATATAGTCGTAGTGCCGGCGCCGACGTTTCGCATCACTTACATGGTGGATTACCGCAACCCCGCCCTGGGCACCCAGTACACATCCATGTATGATCTGGAAGAGGAATTCATCCGTGAATTTGCTCCGGCGAGAACCTTCTGCTTTTTATCCGAAGTCGAGGAACTCAAAGAGCAGGGGTTAATCAAAGGCGGTAACCTGGACAATGCAGTTGTGATCGTTGATCGTGAAGTTGAAAGCAAGGATTTCAACCGCTTAAAAGAGTACTTTGGATTAAAGTCCGGGATGATCAAGGGCGCCAACGGCATATTGGATGGTCGCGAATTGCGATTTTATAATGAACCCGTTCGCCATAAAGCTTTGGACCTCATCGGCGACTTGGCTTTATTGGGTTTTCCGATCAAGGGGCACGTTTTAGCTGCGCGAGCCGGACACGCTGCTCATATCGAACTGGTGAAGATGATCCGTAAAGAGTACGAGCGCAAGAGAATTATCCGTATCTATCAAGGCAAAGTTAACAAAGATATTATTTTTGATGCCGCCACCATTAGCCGAGTACTGCCCCACAAGTACCCATTCTTGCTGGTTGATCGTATAGTGGACTTATCACCGGGTGAGAGAGTGGCTGGTCTCAAGTGCGTCTCTATCAATGAACCGTTCTTCCAAGGACATTTCCCCGGTTATCCCATCATGCCCGGTGTGCTGATCATTGAAGCGCTAGGTCAGGCGGGAGGCATTTTATTGCTGAATTCTGTAGATGAACCGGAGAAGAAACTGGTATTCTTCACTGGGATGGACGAAGTTCGTTTTCGCAAGCCGGTAGTGCCGGGTGATCAGCTTCTCTTGAAAGTGGAATTGGAATTCTTTCGGCGGGGACTCTGCCGTATGCGCGGCAAAGCCTATGTAGATGAGAACATCGTCGCCGAAGGCGTTATGACGGCCTTAGTGCGTAATCGGGAGGACATGTGACCATTCATCCCACCGCCATCGTTCATCCGGGCGCTGAACTAGCCGAGGATGTCTCCATCGGCCCTTATGCCATCATCGAGGATGGCGTTTTGATCGGTTCCGGATGTAAAATTGGGCCATTTGCATTTCTCGCTACCGGCGCCAGATTGGGTAGCAGGGTACAACTGTTCAATGGAGCCGTCGTTGCTACCGTGCCGCAAGATCTCAAATTCCGTGGCGAGCCCAGCATAGTGGAGATCGGCGATAACACTATTCTTCGCGAATACGTCACGATCCATCGGGGTACAGAGGTGACCGGCAGAACCGTTGTCGGAGCCAATTGTTTCTTGATGGCTTACAGTCATGTGGCTCACGATTGCGTGGTCGGACCTAAAGTCATCATGGCCAATTCCGTCAATCTGGCCGGGCACGTTCATATCGAGGAAAATGCGACCATCGGAGGAATTGTGCCCGTGCATCAGTTTGTGAGAATTGGGCGACATTCATTCATCGGGGGGGGGTTCAGGGTAACGAAGGATGTGCCGCCATATATTTTGGCGGCGGGAGAACCGATCAAATTTACCGGTCTGAACTTCGTGGGGCTGAAGCGGCGAGGTTTTTCGGTGGAGGCGTTAACCGCTCTAAAGCAAGCGTATACTTTGATTTACAACAACGATCTTAATGTATCTCAGGGAATCGCGCGTATCCGCGATGAGATGCAGGTAACACCCGAAATCCAGAACGTCATAGATTTCATCGAGCACAGCGAGCGTGGCATCATATAAAGGTCGGTTGCTCCTGGAAGGAGCGCGCAGCGGTTCTTTTAACATGGCTGCGGATGAATTCATGGCGTCTGAATCCGGCCGTAGGAATGAAATTATTTTGCGAATCTACTCTTGGGACAAACCGACGCTATCCCTGGGGTTTCATCAAAAAATTACTGCGGAACAATTACTTCGCTGTAGAGAGCACAACCTTCCCATTGTGCGCCGACCCACCGGCGGCCGTGCTGTGCTGCACGATCAGGAAATAACTTATGCCATAACCATTCCGAGCGAACACGACCTGCTGCGCGGGGGGCGCGATGCCGTGCTTAAGGATATCGGGAGTGCCTTCACTGAAGCCGCGCAGAGTGTGGGATTAAAAGCTGAACTTGTCCGGGGAAGTACAAAGGTTGGCCTAATGGATGAGCTTAAGCGCGGAAGCCCGCTCTGTTTTGATAGCCTCTCCCGATGGGAAATACGTTTGGAGGGGAGAAAGTGGATCGGTTCGGCCCAAAGATTTCTTCCGCGAGCTTTTCTACAGCATGGGTCAATATTAACGGGTCAAAGCAGCGTGGATCTGGCGAAGGTGTTGGGTCTTCCGCAGGCAGCCGGTGCCCTTTCAATTAGAGCTGTAGAGGTAATGGCCTTGCGGCAAGCGGTAGTAGAGCGCTTAGGTGAACGATTGTCCATCTCCTGGCAAGAAAGCACGTTTTGCGATGATGATTTTGAAGCTATAAACCGATTAATAAAAGAACGCATGGACCCCACCCTTCCAGGTGAGCAATAGTATTTCTATTTCACCTCAGAATCGGTATGGTTTTTGAACTTAAACTTACCAGGGGAGAAATCATGAAATGTCTAACCATCATTCTCGTGCTGGTCGTGCTGGTGATTTTGGTTCAAGCGGCGACAGCGGATGATATCTTTGAAACCATCAAGAATCAGTCGCTCGATAGTTTACGAGCCGAGGCCAAACCGTTGGTGCAAGTGTTCGGCGCCGCTATGGGCGGGGGTTTATATTATTCAGCCTCGACTCATGGGCTTTTGGGATTTGATGTTGGCGTGAGAGGTATGGTAGTCATCGTGCCCGATGGCGAGAGCCAACTCCTGGATGATGCTGAAGTTAATTATATCCCTTTGCCGGTGATTCAGGCCAATGTGGGTTTGCCGTTGGGCTTGGGAGTGATTGCCCGTGGTGTGGCATACAAATTCCAGGGACAAACTGTTTCCGTTTTCGGGGCCGGAGTGAAATACGATGCCAAAGAGATGATCCCCATCCCCATGTTTCCCCATGTGGGCGCCATGATCGCTTATCAACAGTTTAAAGGTGGCGACATCTTAACGGCGAACGTGTTTAGTGTTCACTTCATGGCCTCCCAGAGTTTCGTCATGATCGAACCATACATCGGTTACGGCTACGACCGCACAACCATGAATTTCAAATACACTTATACGGTTGCTGGACCTACTGCTTATACGACCTACATTGATGAGAAATTCACGGAAGCGATTTCGCGCCTGACGGTGGGGTTGAAGTTTTCACCATTCCCTCTGCTGAATGTTTATGCCGATTACAGTTTAAGCACCTTCAATTCGGTCTCAGCGGGACTATCGGTTAGTTTCTAGGTAATGCCTAAATGAAAAATATCGTCGTCCTGGGTTCTACTGGGTCTATCGGACGAAGCACTTTAGAAGTCATCAGGCGACTGGGGCAGGATTATCGGGTTTGGGGTTTGGCGGCTAAGTCCAGTTTCGAGGCACTGGCCGCACAAGCGCGTGAGTTCCAGCCCCGACGGCTGGCCATTCCAGATCTTGAGGGCCGGCCTCGGTTACTTAGTCATTTGAACGGCCTCGAGGTTGACTTATTGTGCGGTGACCAAGCATTGGTAACACTGGCACAGGAACCTCAAGTGGATGTGGTGGTCAACGCACTGGTGGGTGGTATCGGGTTACAAGCTACATTATCGGCTTTGTCAGCGGGTAAGATAGTTGCTCTGGCCAACAAGGAGAGCATTGTTATGGCCGGGAAATTGGTTATGGAAACCGCCGCGAAGCATGGAGGGGTGTTGATCCCTGTGGATAGCGAACATTCCGCCTTGCACCAATGTCTACGCGGTGAAAATGCCCATCAGGTAAACCGGTTGATCCTGACCGCTTCAGGTGGACCGTTTTTACGACGCGATGTAGCCAGTTTCTCCAGCATTACGCCACAAGAAGCTTTGAAACATCCTAATTGGAGCATGGGGCCCAAAATCACCATTGACAGCGCCACCATGATGAACAAAGGGCTGGAAGTCATTGAAGCGCATTATCTGTTCGGAATACCTGCGGAAAAAATAAAAGTGATCATTCATCCCCAGTCCGTGATTCATTCCCTCGTAGAATTTATAGACGGGTCATTCAAAGCGCAACTCAGCCTGCCAGACATGCGCATCCCCATCCAATATGCGCTGACTTACCCTGATCGTCTTCCGGGGGAGTATGTGGAGACGGATTTGGCGCAAATCGGTTCGCTGGAATTCGAGGCTCCCGACTTTCACCGTTTCCCTTGCCTGGTACTGGCCTATAAAGCCTTGCAGAGCGGTGATGGTTATCCAGCCGTTCTCAGCGCTGCTAACGAGACGGCGGTACAAGCATTTTTAGATGGGCGTTTGTCGTTCAACGAAATTTCTTCACTAATTGAACAGACAATGGACGCTTACAGTTCTCCAACCCTCTACGATTCAGACGCCATTTACGAAGCCGATTCCTGGGCCAGGCAGTGGTGCCATGATAGAATTCAAAACTAAGGATTAATCCGATATGCCATTGACCATTATTGCCTTTATCATAGTTTTAGGCATCATTATTTTCGTCCACGAGCTGGGTCATTTTCTGGCCGCCAAGCTGGTTGGAATTCGTGTCGAAACGTTTTCACTGGGATTTCCTCCCAAGATGGTATCTCGCAAGGTGGGTGAAACTGAATATGTCATCGGCTGGGTGCCGCTGGGTGGGTATGTAAAAATGGCCGGCATGGTGGATGAAAGCATGGAGGACAAACCTCTTACCGGCGCAGCCTGGGAATTCATGTCCAAAAGTTACCTGCAGAAAATATTTGTCATCACCGCCGGCGTGCTGATGAACTTCCTACTGGGTATTATTGTTTATTTTTTATTGACGTGGCATATCGGGGTAGCGGACGTCAGCCAGCCGGTTGTCGGCAGCCTTCAGAAGGGATTTCCCGCCGAACAGATCGGTCTGCAAAAGGGCGACAGAATTGTGGCCATCGCCGGGGATTCTATCAAAACCTGGCAGGAACTCACCGATATTATCCACGCCTCCGGCGGTCTGGCGCTGGAAATCGAATGGCTGCGCGAAAATGAGAGCTTCTCGGCGCTGGTAATACCGCGCGATACGACACTTACACGGGGGGATTCTACTTACCATTTGGGGTTGATCGGTATCAATCCTCAGCCTGAATTCCGGCAGGTTGGATTCTTTGAATCGGTGGGCAGAGGCTTTCGCATCACGTGGTTTATCATCGAACAGAGTCTAAGCGCTTTTAAAATGCTGATTTTCGGACAAGCCGGTTTGAACGATGTAGCCGGACCTATCGGCATCGCGCAACTTTCAGGGCAAACCATTCGCAACGGATGGGTAGATTTCATTTCACTCATTGCGCAAATTTCGGTCAGTATCGGCTTGTTGAATATCTTTCCCTTCCCGGTGCTGGACGGCGGCCACCTGGTATTCATTACCATCGAAGCCATCTTTCGCCGCACCATTCCGACGAAAGTAAAACTCAACATTCAGAAGGTTGGTTTGGCGTTGATTTTGGCCTTTTTCCTGCTGGTCAGCTATCATGATATCTTGCGGATAATCTTCGGAAAATGAAATCGCGGATTGTATTAATTGTATTCCTGTTGCTGGCATCCGTCGTCGTGCTGAGTTGCGCTAAGCGAATCAGTCCACCACCACCAGTGCCCGTAGTATCCGACGGACAGGCTCCCGACCCGCAAGCCCTGGATCATTTCATCCACGGCGTGGTTTTGGATCAACAGGGCGAAATCACGCGCGCCATAGGCGAATACCGCCGCGCTTTGCTCTTTGACTCCACTGCGGCCAGCATTTATATTGCCATGGCTGAAGATTATTTCACCATGAAGCTCTACGATGATGCTGTAATCCAATTACAGGAAGCGCTTCGGGTCGAACCGGAAAACGTAGAAGCAATGGAATTCCTGAGTGATCTGCTGCTGGAAACCGGCCAAGTGGATTCGGCTATCGCCATGGCGCGTCGGCTCATCCTCGCGCGCCCCGACGACATGCGTTACCGGCGCAATCTTGGTAATCTCTATATCCGACAGGACAGTTTAAATACTGCTCTTACCCAATACGAAGAAATTTTGCATCGCTATCCTGAGGATGGCGAAGCATTAAGCCAGGTCAGCGCTGTCTATATCGCCTTAAAAGAGTTCCAGAAAGCCTTGGATACCAGCAGCAAACTTTACACTCTCGATTCCACCGACGACCGGGTCGCTTTCACGTTAGCTTCGTTGTATGCCGAGTTGGAAATGCCAACTGAAGCTGATTATTATTTCAATCGTTCTGTGGAACTGAATCCCGATGACCCCCGCTATTTTTCCAATTGGGCTTATTTGCAGATTAGCCACAAAGATTACGACCGGGCTATCACCATCCTGCAAAAAGGCACACATCAGCATCCCCGATCAGCAGACATCTGGGCGTTATTGGGTTCGGCTTACCAGCAGGCCGGTCAGGATTCTTCTGCCATTAAGGCCTTGGATCACTCCCTGGAGCTTGACGCCGCTAAGATAGGCCCTTATATTACCTTGGGATATATCTATGATAATGCCGGTAAATTCGAAAAGGCGTTGGAAGTTTACAACCAGGCTTTGGCCATTGCCCCGGAAGATCCGCTGTTGTTGAACAACTTTGCCTATATGCTGGCGCAGAAGAAAATCCGCTTGGACGAAGCTTTGTCCAAGGCAAAAATAGCCGTCGAAAAAAATCCCGATAACCCATCGTTCTTAGACACCATAGGTTGGGTTTATTATGGGTTAGGCGACTTGCAGCAAGCCCGGCGGTACATGGAAATGGCCCTTACTAAAGATGAAAAGAATCCCACTATTCTGGAGCATTTAGGGGATATCCTCAGTGCCATGGATAATAAAGACGAGGCACGTGTTCACTGGTTGAAGGCGCTGGAATTCGATCCCAATAACTTGCAGATTCGGGAGAAACTGGCGCAATGAGAGTCTTCCGAGCATTCTGGTTTCCCGGTCTGGTTGCGCTTTTCTTCTGGTTGTTCACGGGATGTTCAAACCGACCCAAATTCGAAATCTTGCCTCTGCCTGACCCCTTCACGCTGATGACCGAAGTCGTTCGCAACCAATCCGCGCTCAGAGATTACTCCGGTAGCGGATCCATTGCCGTATCCGGTCCTGATTTGCGCAAAACTGTACTCGGAATAAGAGTGTACTATTTAACGCCCGATCGTTTATCGTTGAATTTCAAAGGTCCCTTGGGCATTAGTGTGGGATCTTTAATCTTGGTCGGTGATCAATACCAATTGAAACTCGGGGCCGACCATAAAATTATCCACGGCCGTGTCAGTGAATTCGTATACCCCTTGGGAATGAATCTCCTGATTGGCGGAAAAGAATTGCGAGAAATCATGTTACCATTGATCGCCGCTGACACCATGCCTGATTCGATGGCAATCGCAAGAGACGATGACCGGAAGCAATTCAAAATTGAGTGGTCGAGTGGAGTTCTTGAGCATCACCTCTGGAAAGATCCTTATCGTCCGCTGTTCTTGCGGAAACTCAATATTTCATCTTCCGGTGACACAGTATGGGACAAACAAATCGGCGATGTTAATTTGCGGGCAGGCGTTTATTTACCGAATGAATGGATGATAAAGGTGGGGCAGGGGGGCGCAGCTTATCAAGTGAAATTGGACATGATCCAAATAAAGGTCAATACCGGTCTGTCACCTGATCATTTCGATCTAGAGATAGACTCCTCGGAGGTCCACGGTGGAGCATATTAAAGTCTCCGTGGTCATTCCTCTACTCAACGAGGAGGAATCACTTTCGGAGTTGCACCAACGGATCAAGGAAAACCTGGAACCCATCGGAGAATACGAGATAATCTTCGTGGACGATGGCAGCAGGGATAACTCCTTGAAAAACCTCCAAGCATTACACTCGCAGAATCCGCGTGTAAAAGTCATCTCCTTCCGCAAGAACTACGGCAAATCCGCCGCTTTAAGTGTGGGCTTTTCTTATGCTCGGGGCGAGTACGTCATCACCATGGATGCTGACTTGCAAGATGATCCGGCAGAAATACCCCATTTGATAGACAAGCTCGAGCAGGGTTACGACCTGGTTTCCGGCTGGAAAAAAGTGCGTCATGATCCCTTGGGGAAGACACTGCCATCGAAACTGTTCAACTATGTGACCGGCCTGATGTCAGGATTGCGCATCCATGATTTCAATTGTGGATTGAAGATTTACCGTCAGGAGGTCGTTAAGGAACTTCCGGTATACGGTGAGATGCACCGCTTCCTGCCTGCATTGGCACATTTTGACGGCTATCGAGTGGCTGAAATCCCGGTGCAGCATCATGCCCGTCAATATGGCCGCACAAAATTCGGCGCCTCGCGTTTCATTAACGGGTTTCTGGATCTAGTTACCGTTCTATTCCTTGTCAGATATATCAAGAAACCACTACACTTGTTCGGTATTGCCGGTCTGCTGCTAATGTTTTTCGGGTTTGCGATTTTAGCTTGGTTGACTTGGGGTTGGTTTCAAGGCGTGTGGATCGGTAATCGTCCTATCTTTTTTCTGGGATTTTTGCTCTTGGTGTTCGGCGCGCAAGTCTTTTCGTTGGGATTGATCGCAGAAATGATGACGCGAGCCCAAGCCGACCGCCGGGAATACTCGTGCAAGATGCTTATAGGCTTCGAGGGGCATAACATTGACTTTTAATTTGGTGGGTCCCTTTTATCCCTTGAGGGGCGGCATCGCTCAGTATCTCGGCGTTCTGGGACAGAAACTTTTAGCAAAAGGTCATCGCGTAAGAGTACTGGCCTTCCGTAAGCAGTTTCCTCGCTTTCTTTTTCCCGGCCAGACCCAATTGGAATCCAGTCAGGAATACATTCACCTGGACTCGGAAGCCGTCTTTGTCCCCTGGAATCCCTACAGTTGGTATCTTACTTTCAAAAAGGCCAAGGCCGGCAATGCCCAAGCTTTGATTTTCAAATACTGGATGCCTTTTTTCGCGCCGGGCTATGCTGCTGTTTGCGCCTTAGTCCATTGGTTTACCGATATTCGCATCATCTTTATCCTCGACAACGTCATTCCTCATGAGAAGCGCCCCGGGGACCGCCTCTTTACACGACTGGCATTCCGCTGGGTGGATGGATTCATTGCGCAATCTGATGTAGTTCGGCAGGATCTATTTACATGGTTTCCAGAAGCCAAAGAACGAGCCGTAGTGTGCGTGCCTCATCCTATTTATGATACCTATACCGGCGCAGAGATGAGTCGCGCCGAAGCGCGGGAAAAATTGGGCCGACCAAAAGCGGAGAAATTGTTATTGTTTTTCGGGCTGGTGCGGCATTATAAGGGATTGGATATTCTGCTTGAGGCGATGCCGGAAGTGATCCGGTCAATGGATGACGTGCACTTAATAGTGGCCGGCGAATTCTACGAACCCGAGCAGGAATTTCTCCAGAGAATCAAACGCTTGGGCATAGCCGAACAGGTTACGTTGGTCAACAAATACATACCCAATGAAGAGGTCAGCCGGTATTTTCGCGCTGCGGATGTGTTAGTACTGCCATATCGGTCCGCAACGCAGTCGGGCGTCATTCAAGTAGCGCATTTCTTTGAATTGCCCGTCATATCCACTCGTGTTGGCGGATTGCCTGAAGTAGTTCGTGAAGGGGAGACGGGATTTCTGGTCGAACCGGAGAATCCCCTCTTGCTGGCACAGGCTATTCGAAACTACTTCGAATATTCCAATCGCGAAGCTCTCCGATTGGGATTGGAGGCCGCCAAAGTCCAATACTCCTGGGACCCTATGATCAAAGTAATTGAAGAAATGGCAATTCCTTAATCAGACTACTGCAAGAGAGCTCCTGTTTTATGTCGAATGGCAAAGGACGGTTAAGCAATTTTTGGACGGTGGGACAAGATTTAATGAATCTTAACAAAAAGCTTGACTTCCGCATAAAAATTAAGTAAATTAATTGATCTAATAAATCTGGGAAGCTGAAATTGCAAACTTATCACGTAAAACGCAAGGACGTTGAGCGAAACTGGTACATCGTAGATGCCGACGGCCTGATTTTAGGCCGGCTAGCCACTCGCATCGCCTCCGTTCTGCGCGGAAAACACAAAGCTGATTTTTCTCCGCATCTGGATAACGGCGATTTCATCGTCGTGGTGAATGCCGAGAAGATCAAAGTCACCGGCGACAAGGAAGAGCAGAAGTATTACTTCAGCCACAGCCCTTATCCGGGAGGTGACAAGTATATTACGGTAGCTCAAATGCGGGCTAAACACCCGGAGAAAATCCTGTATCACGCGGTTAAGGGAATGTTGCCGCGCGGCCCTCTGGGGCGGGATCAACTCCGTAAACTGAAGATCTACGCCGGACCGGAACACCCCCACCAAGCCCAAATCCCGGCGCCCTTTCCCTTGGAGAAATAATTAGAGGTATTGATGCCGACTGCTGATAACGCACAAAAGTTTTACGCCACGGGCCGCCGCAAAACCTCCGTGGCGCGAGTATGGCTGAGTTTTGGAAGCGGCCAATTGAAGGTCAACGGTAAGGAATTCATTGAGTACTTTGGCCGAGAAACTCTGAAAATGATGGTTGAGCAGCCCTTTGAGCAGCTTGAATCTCTCGGTAAATATGATGTCACTGCGCAAGTATGTGGCGGAGGGAAAAGCGGCCAGGCCGGCGCCATGCGCTTGGGTATAGCGCGTGCGCTGATTCAGATGGATCCGGAAAACAAACCGGCGATGAAGCGTAATCATTTTCTCACTCGCGACCCGCGCGAGAAGGAACGCAAGAAGTACGGTCAGCCTGGCGCTCGTAAGCGCTTCCAGTACTCCAAGCGTTAAAATCCCGTTCCTTTGGCCTCCCTGAATGAGAGAGGTACTTGGAATTGAACTAACAAATCTCACATCCCTGGATCGTCGTCCCGGGTGTCCGGCGTCGAGCTGCTGGATTGGACCGCGAAGCGAAAGGGGTGGTTGACTAACCCAAAATCAAGAAATAAGAGGAAGATTATGCCAGTTGTATCCATTCAGCAATTACTTTTAGCGGGAACCCACTTCGGCCATTTGACGCGCCGCTGGAACCCGAAAATGAAAAAATACATTTTCGGCGCCAACCACAGCATCCACATCATTGACCTGAAAAAAACCCAAAGCTGCATTGACTTCGCTTGCGCCGCTGCGCAGAGTATCGTTAAAACCGGCGAAAAAGTGCTCTATATCGGCACAAAAAAGCAAGCTAAAGATATCATTCGTCACGAAGCCAGCCGCGCCAAAATGCCCTTTGTCAACGAACGCTGGCTGGGTGGCATGTTGACCAATTTTGCTACTATCCGTAAAAGCATCAAAACGATGCAGACTTATGAGAAAATGGCCACCGACGGCACCTTCGAGAAGATCTCGAAGAAAGAGCGTCTGACCATCGAAAAGGAAAAGACCAAGCTGGAAAAAGTGTTGGGTGGAATTCGTGATTTGAAGAAACTACCGGGCGCCGTCTTCATCGTGGACACGAAAAAAGAGCATATTGCGGTATCGGAAGCACGCAAATTGAACATTCCCATTATCGCCATCGTTGATACGAACGTAGATCCCGATCTGGTGGATTATCCGATACCCGCCAATGATGATGCGTTCAAATCCATCGGCCTGATTACTCGAGCCTTGACCGACGCCGTGGAAGAAGCCGCCGTGGTGGCAGCGGAACATCGCGCCGCAGAAGAGGTGGTAACTACGGGGCGTCCCCCACGAAAAGATGACAAAGACCAAGCGCACCGACGCCGGCAACGCCGCCGTCCTCCGCGCGGTGGTCGCCGTGAAGGTGGTGAAACTCCCCGACCGCAGGAAACAACCGGTCGTTCCGGACCACCGGTTCAAATCCCTGAAGATATCGCTGATGCCGGATCGGGTGAGACGCCCACTACCACTTGATGACGAAAAAGATGGTTATTGTTGGAGAATTCTGGAGATATTATGGAAATAACCTCCCAAAAGGTTAAGGAATTACGGGAAAAAACCGGCGCCGGTATGATGGATTGCAAGAATGCGCTCGTTGAAACCGGTGGTGACGAAGAGAAAGCTATAGAAATCCTGCGCCGAAAAGGTCTTTCACGAATTGAAAAGCGCGCCGGCCGAGAAGCAAAAGAAGGTCTGGTGCAAGCATATATCAGCACGAGCGGGAAAAGGGGCGTCTTAGTCGAAGTTGACTGTGAAACCGATTTCGTGGCTAAGACCGATGATTTCCGACGATTAGTGACTCTGATTGCACAAAAAACAACGGACGCGAATCCAGCGCCAAACTCAAACGACGAAATTTTGAGCTTGAAAGCTGAAGGGCAGACCATTCAGCAGATTTTCACCGATACAGCCTCTCGCTTGGGTGAAAATCTGATATTCAGGCGCTTCTGCCGCCTGGAAATTCCCGCAAGTGCTCACGGCCTGATTGATTGGTATATCCATACCGGTTCCAAATTGGGCGTAATTTTAATGCTGGAGACGGGTAACAGCGCTACGACAACCCAAGCTGATTTCCGCAGTCTGATGCGTGAAATCCTGCTTCACATCGCGCATTCTAATCCCATGGCCATCGGTCGCGGGGAGATTCCAGCAGAACTTATCGCAAAAGAGAAGGCGATTTACCAAGGGCAAATCGAAGCGGAAGGTAAGAAAAAACCGGCTGAAGTTGTCGAGAAGATTATCACCGGAAAATTGGAAAAATTCTACGCTGAAGTTGCCTTATTGGAACAAGCTTCGGTAAAGACTCCCGAAAAGTCCATTGGGAGTCTCATCGCTGATACCGCTCAAAAAATCGGCGACACCATCATCCTTAAAAGTTTCTGCCGCTTTAAAATCGGGGAATGACTTTGGCATCGTTTCGACGTATTCTGCTAAAAGTTTCGGGTGAATCCCTGGCTGGATCTGAAGGGTTCGGTATCGAGCCGATTTCGGTTGAACGGATCGCCGGCGAGATCAAAGAAGTCCAGGACATGGCCGTGGAAATTGCCATAGTAATCGGTGGTGGCAACATTTTCCGAGGTTTGAAGGCAGCCGCTAAGGGGATGGATCGAACCACTGCAGATCAAATGGGCATGCTGGCCACGATCATCAATGCTTTAGCTTTGCAGAATGCGTTGGAGAAAATGGGAGCAGTAACCAGAGTGCAGTCGGCCATCGAGATCCAGCAGTTGGCGGAATCGTTCATTCGTCGCCGCGCCGTTCGGCACCTGGAAAAAGGCCGCATCGTCATCTTCGCGGCGGGAACCGGAAATCCTTATTTCACTAGCGACACAGCAGCTTCATTACGCGCCGTTGAAGTCAATGCTGAGATCATCCTGAAGGGCACTCGCGTTGATGGCGTGTACGATAGCGATCCGGAGATCAATCCGACAGCGGTTAAATACGATAAGCTGACTTATTTTGAAGTCATTGAACGCCAGCTTAAAGTGATGGACTCAACCTCTGTCACCTTGTGTATGGACAATGAGTTGCCCATCAGGGTCTTCAATATCATGGTCCCAGGCAATCTTAAGAAGATCGTCCTGGGCGAAAACGTAGGCACTCTGGTCGTGAGGTGAAAAATGAATCACGCAATCCTGACAGACGCCGAAAATCGCATGAAGAAGACGGGCGAAACACTTCGCCAGGAGTTAGTGAAAATTCGCACGGGGAAAGCCTCACCGGCGCTTTTAGACGGTATTAGGGTCGAATATTATGGCGCTCAAGTCCCCTTAAACCAAGTGGCCAGCGTCACCACACCTGAGCCCAGGTTAATCGTTATTCAACCTTGGGATAAAAGTGTGCTCTCCAAGATAGAGCGCGAGATCCTAAAAAGTGATTTAGGACTAAACCCAGCCAGCGACGGAACCTTCATTCGCCTGGCAATTCCGACGTTAACCGAAGAGCGCCGTAAAGAACTGGTAAAATTGGTGCGGAAATACACCGAAGATGCCCGCATAGCCGTTCGCAACATCCGACGCGATGCCAACGAGCACCTGAAAAAAGAGGAAAAAGAGGGAAAGCTGCCGGAGGATGAATCGAAAAAACTCACGGCTCGCAACCAGGAGCTGACGGATAAGTACATTAAAGTCATGGATGAGATTTTGGAAAAGAAAGAGAAAGAGATCATGGAAGTTTGATTTCAGGATCATTCCCCAAACACCTGAAAATAGCTTTCATCTTATATAAACCCCTGGAGGTTAAAATGCCACACCGGATCAATGAAGAATGCATCAATTGCGGAGCTTGCGAACCAGAATGTCCTGTAACCGCCATTTCTGAGGGCGAAAATATCTACGTTATAGACGAATCCGTCTGCGTGGATTGCAAAGGTCATTTCGATACGCCTCGATGCGTGGAATATTGCCCGGTTGACTGCATTGTCGTTGTCTGATCACCACGATAAATGAAAAAGTCCGGCTTTTAGAGCCGGACTTTTTTTATGAACTGAAGGGATCTCCTATCCCATGATCCCGGCAATCGTCTGTGGGATCATATTGGCCTGAGCCAGCATGGATACTCCGGTCTGCATCAAAATCTGAGATTTTACGAACTTAGACATTTCGGCAGCGATGTCGGCGTCGCGAATCTGTGATTCGGAGGCGGTGGCGTTTTCACGAGCGATCTGCAACTGTTGTATTGTACCCTGCAGCCGTTCCACGAACGCGCCGATACGCGTGCGCTCGGTATCCTTGGATTGGATAGCCGTATCCAGGAAATTAATGGCATTCTGTGCTGAAGTCGTATCCAACACATCAATGGCATTAATTCCCAACGCTGATGTCGTCATGGAATTGAACGTGACAAAATAGTAATCTTCATTGGCGACGTTGTACGTACCGATGTGGAATTTGATTCCGGTGCCGGAATAGGTGCCGTCCAACAGGTTCAGACCGTTGTAGTTGGTCACTTCGGCAATACGGTTGATTTCTGAGACGAGCTGCTGAAATTCCGTATCCAAGGAAACCCGGTCAGTGTTCGTGAGCGCGCCGTTGGAGGCTTCGATAGCCAGAGCTCTTAACCGCACCAGCTTTTCATCAATGACGCTCAACGCGCCTTCAGCGGTTTGCATCAGGTTGATGTCGTAGTTCGCATTTCTCTCGGCTTCATCCATGGAGGAGATCTGAGCCCGAAATCGTTCCGACACCGCCAAACCAGCTGGATCATCCCAGGAATAATTGATGCGCATACCTGAGGATAGCCGCGTCACGGCCTGATCCATAGAGGTTTGAGTGTTCCAAAGGTTTCTCTGGGCCGTCAGTGAGAGAATGTTGTGATTGATTCTTGTTGCCATCTCGGTACACCCCCATTATTTTTGACGTATCTAAGTTATTTCTTTCTCAAGCGCTCGTCTTAGCCAGGAGCCGTTTCAGTAGATAATCGGACATAGTGTCTGCCAATTTCTCCAATTGGGAGTCGTTAGGAAGTGTAGAGGTCGTTTCCATGGCAGATTCCGATTCGAGCTTTTTACGGGCGCCTTCCAAGGTGAATCCTTCGTTGCGGACCAGGTGGTTGATCCGTTCGATGACTTCGATATCGGATCTGGTATAGCGACGTTGGTTTCCTTCGGTGCGCATCGGGTTTAAATAATCCTTAAACTCTTTTTCCCAGAAGCGAATGGTCGGCTTGGCTACACTGGTGATAGCGTTTACTTGCGCGATCGAATAAAGGATCTCGTCCGACGCTTTGGTAAAATTCATATCTGTCACCCCCCTTCAAGCATTGATCCGGTTTGGTTTCATCTATTGTATCGGCATGTTTCAGATCTACTTTAATAATTTCATCATAATATTTTCCAGATTCCTAAACCAGCATGTCAAGGCGCGTTAACGATTCATCCTGATTGGCCAACTAAGAAGCATAAAATTCTTTCCGCGCCTGATGAAAAAAACTGTTGCATTGGAAAAATAAATTTATTATATTATTAGTTCTATAGAAGAAATAATGCTGAGGTCATGGTAAAAATCGAACTATCCCGGGCGAAGGACCTCTTTGGGAATTTTAAAAACCAGCAGATTGCCGTAATCGGCGACTTGATGCTGGATCGTTATATGTGGGGATCGGTACAGCGTATTTCCCCCGAGGCTCCGGTCCCGGTGGTGGAGGTCACTTCCGAAGATACTAAACTCGGCGGCGCTGCCAATGTTGCCAACAATATTCTAAGTTTGGGCGCTAAGGCCATACCCATCGGAGTAGTAGGCAGTGACGACTACGGATCGCAACTACGCCGCCTGTTTGCCGCTGCCGGTCTAGAAACAGGGGGTGTTATCGCCGATTCCGACCGCCCTACAACGATCAAAACCCGCATTATCGCCCATGATCAGCACGTCGTTCGCGCCGACGTGGAATCGAAGGACGATCTGTCTGAGGAAACCATCAGACGATTGTTGAATATCTTAAATGACATTCTGCCAAACGTGAATGGCGTCATACTGGAAGACTACAATAAAGGCGTCCTTGTCCCGCGAGTGATCGAAAAGGTCGTCGAAATTTGCCGTAAACATGAATGCTTCGTTGCCGTTGATCCGAAATTTAAGAATTTTTTTGCTTATCAGGCAGTAGATTTATTTAAACCCAACACTAAAGAAACCGAACAAGCACTGGGTACTAAAATTGATTCCTATGCGGATTTAATTTCTGCTACGCAGAAGCTTTTTACCCGACTTCGGTGTAAGTCTATTCTCATGACCAGGGGTGAAAAAGGCATGGCGCTGTTCCCCTCAGCACAGGAAGAACCACTTTTAGTCCCAACGCGCGCCAAAAAAATTCACGACGTTTCCGGGGCAGGCGATACAGTCATATCAACCTTGGTAGTAGCCAAGTTGGCCGGAGCTTCCCTAAGGGAAGCCGCTTCACTGGCCAATTTCGCCGCGGGCATCGTGTGCGGTGAAGTGGGAGTCGTTCCCATTGATCGAAACCGACTCTGGGACGAAGTAGCTACTGACTGCGAAATCGGGCCGGTCGAATAGGAACTTTAGTCCAAGTATACCGTATCAATCCAGGAATTAATAATCGTTAGCCGGGGGCGATTAGCTCAGTTGGTTAGAGCGCTGGTCTCACATACCAGAGGTCACAAGTTCAAGTCTTGTATCGCCCACACAGCCACAGCGCCTCTAAACTTTTGCTAATCCGTAATTTCGTTATGGACCAGCCTTGGACTGTTCAGATCTTTATTTGGGAAGACCTAATCCAACAGCGTAGCGTTTGGAAAAATCAAGGTTTTTCCGTGGTTTTCACCAATGGCGTTTTTGATTTGTTGCATCGGGGGCATGTAGATTACCTTAGGGCGGCGCGGAATTTGGGCGATAGACTGGTTGTGGGGGTTAACACGGACGCTTCAGTGAAGCAATTTAAAGATCCTCGGCGTCCTATTGTAACGGAAGGCAACCGAGCATACTTATTATCATGTCTGCGGATGGTGGATGCCGTCACTCTTTTCGATCAGGATACTCCCCTGGAACTGATCAATCTGCTGCAACCGGATATTTTGGTAAAAGGTGCGGATTATTCCGAAGCTGAAATCGTTGGTGCGAAGGAAGTAAAAGCCGCCGGCGGCCGAGTCGAAAGAATTACGTTAACTGAAGGCATGTCCTCTTCGAGTTTAATAGATCAAGTTATTGAAAAATATCGCACGGATATTAATGCACCGACGCCGGGTTCTCTAAAACCGTAAAACGCATGTTCGATCAACTCACGCAAAGTTTTGAGACCTTCTTTCGCAACTTGCGTGGTCATGGAAAGCTGACGGAAGACAATATTAAGGATTCCCTGCGGGAAGTTCGACGGATCCTTTTAGAATCCGACGTCAATTTCAAAGTTGTCAAAGATTTCATCAATAATGTTCAGGAAAAAGCCGCCGGACAGGAAGTATTAAGAAGCATCACTCCGGGGCAGCAGGTCATAAAGATCATTCACGACGAACTAGTGCGGCTGTTAGGTGAAGGATTTAGCCGTCTGGACCTTTCCGGGATGCCGCCGGTTCCGATCATGGTCGTGGGACTGCAAGGTTCTGGGAAAACCACACTGATCGCCAAACTGGGTCTGCACCTGCGTCGCAAGGGGAAATTTCCTTTACTGGCAGCAGCAGATGTTTATCGTCCAGCGGCGATTGACCAGCTCCAGCAGTTAGGCCGACAGCTTGATTTACCCGTCTGGGCTCCCGGTGTGAAGGATCCTGTGGATATTTGCAGCGGCGCAATGAGTGAAGCGCGTCGCACTACGCGTGACGTAGTACTTCTGGATACAGCCGGGCGCCTGCATATAGATGAGCCGATGATGCAGGAGTTGGAGCGCATTCGGGATACCCTCAAACCGCCGGAAATCCTATATATTGCCGATGGCATGGCCGGCCAGGATGCTGTCAGAGCGGCCAGCGAATTTCTCGAACGGCTCGATTTTACCGGCATTGTATTAACCAAACTGGACGGCGATGCCAAAGGCGGCGCGGCGCTTTCTATTCGTGCTGTAACTGGTAAACCGATCAGGTTCATTGGTACGGGCGAGAAACCCGACGCCTTGGAAGAGTTTCACCCCGATCGCATGGCTTCGCGCATTCTGGGGATGGGCGATATCGTCAGTCTGGTGGAAAAAGCCCAGGAATCGGTAGACCAGGAGACGGCAGAGAAATTTGCGCGTAAGGTCGCCAGAGCCGAGTTTGACCTGGATGATTTTCTCGAACAGTTGCGGCAGCTCAAGAAGATGGGGCCGTTAGACGAGATCTTAGGCATGATTCCCGGATTGGGTAAACAGATGAAAGGCATGCAGGTGGATGAGCGCGACATGAAACGCACTGAAGCCATCATCTGTTCGATGACTCCGCAAGAGCGCCATAAACCAGGGATGATCAACGGTAGCCGCCGCCGTCGCATCGCCATGGGATCGGGAACACGAGTGCAGGACGTTAATCAACTTTTAAACCAATACGAACAGATCAGAAACATGATGAAACGCATGGGAAAAATGAAGGGAAGGACTGGTGGCCAGTTTCCTTTCCCCATGCCTAAGTCATGATAATCTCAAGATAACCAGGAGGCTTTTTCGTGGCAGTCAGACTTCGTCTAATGCGTTTAGGACGCAAAGGGCAACCATTCTATCGCATCGTAGCCGTTGATTCGCGCAAGAGGCGTGATGGAGCTTACATCGAAAAGATAGGGCATTACAATCCCAACGCCCGCCCGGCTGAATTAACTATGGATGATGAAAAAGCGCTGAAATGGCTTCATAACGGCGCGGTTCCCTCCGATACAGTTCGTAGTTTGCTGTCCCGCCATGGCGTGATGCTGGCCTTTGACCTTGCGAGGCGAGGTCTCAGCGACGAAGAGATCACTTCCCGCGTGGCGGCGCATCGGCAGGCCTCGGAGAGCAAATTAAAGGCGAAAGATGCGGTAACGAAACCCTCCACTGCTTCAAAACCCGCAGTGACGGTTGAAGTGCAACCTGAACCTGAGAAGGAAATTACCGTTGAAGCCCAGGCTCAGGCGCCAGAGTCAAGTACCCCGAATGAGAGCGAAAATACTCCAACTGAATAAGGCCAATCGTAGTATTTCTGCTGATAGGATCCTAAATCTTACCAGGCGCCGGAACTATTCCCCTGGGAAGATGTCTTTGGACTCGTTGTTATTTATGTGCCAAGCTGGAGATTCATGATGAAAGAATTCGTTGAATTTATTGCCAGACATTTAGTTGAAGATCCCGACCAGGTCAACGTAATCGAAGACGAAAACGAGAAGGGCTCGGTATTCAAACTCTCCGTTGGCGAACATGACCTGGGACGGGTAGTTGGTAAGGATGGCCGCACCGCCCGATCGCTCCGCACCCTGCTAACCGCGGTCAGCGCCCGCAAGGGAAAACGTGCCACCTTAGAAATCATGAACGGGAGCAGGAAGTAAAATCATCCAAGAACAAATCTGACGACAATTTCATCGAAGTTGCCAGAATCACCAAGCCCCAGGGTTTGAAGGGCGAACTGAAAGTTCAAACTTTCTCTCGCAATCCTGGCGATTTAAAGCGCTACATTCATCTTTATCTTTTGGAAGCTGATGGCTCTGTTGTCAAGTTTCAGTTAGAATGGGTGCGAGTGCACAACCGAATTGCCGTCGTCAAGCTGGCGGGGTTGAATGATCGCACTCAAGCTGAAGAATTAAAAGATCAATTACTTTGGGTACGTAAGGATCAAGTACCGGAACCTGTTCAGGGAGAGTATTTTATCAGTGATTTGCTGGGTATGCAGGTTTTTTCCGATTCGGGCGAAGTTATCGGGAAGTTGATGGATGTATTGGAACTCCCCGCACATGACGTCTATCAAATCCAAAACGACAAACGCGAATATCTAATTCCGGCCGTCAAACAGTTTATTGTGGATGTTAATCTTGAGCAACACATTATGATTGTGAGAATACCTGAAGGACTCTAATCACTTGGATACGCCCGTGCAAGTGGATATCATCACAATCTTTCCAGGATTATTTGATTGCTTTATTAAAGATGCCATGGTCAAGCGGGCCATTATGAAGGGATCGCTTGAAGTTCGCGTTCACAATCTTAGGCATTGGACCACGGATCGCCATCAAACGGTAGATGATTATCCCTTCGGAGGCGGTGCGGGAATGGTTCTGAAACCAGAACCAATATTCAAAGCGTTTCAAGATGTACTCGATGACCGTCAACCTAAACCAATGGTCATCTATTTTACGCCTTCCGGCGAGCTTTTAAATCAGGATTTAGTGCAACAATTCACGCAGGAAGAGGAACTTGTCTTCCTCTGTGGACGTTATAAAGGCGTTGATCAACGGGTCATTGATACTTTCGTAGATCGTCCAATATCCGTCGGCGACTATGTGCTCTCCGGGGGTGAATTGCCGGCAATGATCCTGTTGGAAGCTATCACGCGGTTGATTCCGGGTGTCCTGAACGACATCGAATCAGCCTTGACGGATAGTTTTCAACATAGTCTGCTGGAAGGGCCCGTATATACGCGTCCGGAAGAATTCCAGGGGATGCAGACACCTGAGGTGCTGCTATCCGGCGACCACAAAAAAATTTCTGACTGGCGGATGGAAAAAGCTTTGGACGTCACCCGGCGTCGCAGACCCGATCTTTGGGAAAGATACTTAAAGAAAATAACGTTATCCGGATTATAAACGAACTTAAGGTTGACCATGCGAAATTTGCATTTAATCACCTCTGCGCAGCTTAGAACGGATATTCCCACGTTTAAAGCCGGAGATACCATCAAGGTTCATGTGCGCGTCATCGAAGGGGATAAAGAACGCGTTCAGATATTCCAGGGCACGGTTTTAGAACGCAGCGGCGCCGGAATTAATGAGATGTTTACGGTGCGCAAAGTATCCGCAGGTGTAGGGGTGGAACGCATCTTTCCTCTGCATTCGCCGCGCATCGCCCGAATCGAACCGGTGCGTCAAGGCCGCGTGCGCCGGGCCAAACTGTACTACCTGAGCAATCTGCAAGGCAAGGCCGCCAGAATCAAGGAGAAAGTTACGACACCATCCGGAAAATAATTCGTTAAAATACATATCTTTCGATTTCGGGAAGGCGGTGAAAACCCGCTGCTGCCCCGCAACTGTATCCACCTCATGAGGTGGGAGCCAGACACTGAATCGAAATCATCAATGCCTTCGCGGGAGGGCGCCACGATAATACTCCTCGGTGCGCCGGGGAGTTTTATTTTAAAGGGGCTGCTCTCTGGCAGGCCCTTTTATTATGAAATACCGAAACATCACAAGAACCGCCCTTCTGATTGCCCTATGTGTGGTATTAGGTTATCTTTTTCTTCCCATCCCCAACCTCGAAATGATCACTGCGGGCATATTCGTCTCCGGTATTTGGATGGGAATACGCTCCGGTCTGTTGATCGGCTTTGTGGCGGAAGCGATTTTTTCGACTACCAACCCGATGGGTTTCCCGCCGCCGCCGCTGCTGATCGCCCAGGTCGCGGCCATGTCGCTGGTGGGATTATCCGGGGGATTGTTAAGAGGGTTGTTCGCACCCACCAACTCTGCCCAACAAAGGGAATGGCCGCTCCGCTTATTGCTGGCAATAACCGGGCTTGCCGTCACTTTGTTGTATGACTTCATGACGACCATCAGCTTCCCCCTTGCGGCAGGATTTTCATGGCAGCAAATCAGAATTGCGCTGGCTATGGGTATTCCATTCATGGCCATGCATTCGATCACCAACACGATTATATTTTCCCTGGCTGTTCCTATTATCATCAACCGGTTTCCTTCGTGGAGAAATCCGTGAAATCGTACTCATCCCCAACCCCGTTACTTCAATGTGCCGGGTTGATCATCGCGATGGCCTTTGGAACGATTACCGCTGCGGCTCAGATCGGCGGTTCAACTCCGCCTGTTACCGAAACACAAACGGACACCGTCCATCAGTTGTCAGACTCGCTGCGAAAAGCTCTACCAGACACGATTTGGGAAAACCCTGCACCGGTTACGCTTACTACTTTAGTCCTGAATCGCGATCAGCTCGCCGAAATTGACCATCAGGAATTCAGCGACTTTGTGCGCCTTATGCCCGGTTTCTATCCCTTGGATCGAGCCGGGCTGGCAACTCCCGCGCAAGGCTTGATGTTGGGACTTTCTGCCAAAACCCTCGATCTCAATTTTCGAGGGCGACGAATTGAGGATCACTTATTGGGCGCGCCGGATTTGAGTTGGATTCCACCAGAGGCTCTTTCACGATTGGATCTGACACCCCTGCCGCTGACTTCACCAGGCGCGCGAGTTGACGCATGGCTGAGTTCGTTGGAATCACTGCCTCCAGCCAGCCGTATATCCGTGCGAGACGGTTTTTATGGTCTGGGGACCGTTGATTTCGACTTAGCGCAAAAAATCACTCCAGCGGTAATTCTGAATGCCGGCGGGCGTGTGACCACCTTTGAAGGCCGCTACGACAACAACGCCGGATATGGTCTAAATCTGCGAACCGAAGTTGGATTCCGAATTTCCCCGGAACTCGGTGGTTGGGGAGGATTGATGCAGAATCGCTTGAATTCAGGTGTACCCTACGCGGCGGTGAACCACAATCGCGAGCGCTACGATGCGGACTTCTCCTTGGCCTGGAAACAATGGTTGGGTAATGTGTACGGATACGATCAGCGGGAGACTTATAGCGGATCCGGGTCCGACCGGTGGCAAGAGTTGGGATTGATTCTGGGAACGACTCACCGATGGGGAACTGTGACCAGGGAATTTCATCTGCAGGCAGCACAAAGTCGGTGGCGGTTGAATGGATTGGATTGGGCCACCACTACCTCCGGAGGGGTTAATTCTAATCTAACTTGGACGGCCCCAAACCAGATGAATGCTGTTCTGCACCTGGGACTAGACGTTTCCGATGATTTTTCTCCGGAACGGCATTTGGGATTAAGTCTGGAACAACCCCTATTTAACACTGTCGCAGTGTTTGCGGGAGCCACTCAACATCAAGAGAACCCAACACGCTTTGAGACGTCTGCCAATTTCCTTCCGGGGACGCATTTCCTACCCTTTGATTCCATCCTGTATCTGAATCCTACCATGATCGTTCAAGGCAATCAAAGTCTGGTCAATGAGACCTACAACACTTTGTTTTCGGGTATACGGACAAAAAGTGAACATTTCAGCGGCTCTCTAGCAGCTTTCTGGCGACGTGTGGACGATCCTATTGCCTGGCATGTAGAGGACAGCACGGTAGTCTCTTACAATGCTGAGAGGCGAGAGGACTACGGTTTAATGGGATGGACAGTATTTCGACCTGGGAAACGGTTGGAATTCGGAGTATCCGCATCCTGGCTTCCTCGCATAGATCAAGAAAAGCGCCTATTTCCAGAAAACATAGCTCATGCCTGGGCACAGTATAGTCAGCCGCTTATTCAGAATGATCTGCTGCTGCGTCTGCGGGTTTGGAGCGATTTCTGGGGACAGAGACAGGCGCCGACGGCTGGAAGCTGGACCAATCTGCAGAACGATGCAATTTTGTCGGCTCGAATCAGCGCCTACATGCTGGGGGTACACTTTTTCTGGGAAGTGCGCAATGCCACCGGGAAAAGATATTACCTGACACCCGATTTGGAGATGATGCATAAAGAAGAAGTCTGGGGAGTTGCGTGGAATTTCAGGAATTAAATGCAAGTTGAAAATCACAGATTAAAAATGCGACTGGCTATCTGGACAATCTCGATCCTGATGGTGGGAAGCCGTCTTTGGTCGCAAGAAACCACCGGTATTGAAGGCCGTGTCACCGATGCTCGAACCGGTCTCCCGGTATCTTCTGCCTTGGTGCAGATCATCCATACGGCCATAGAGACACAAACGGATGCTTCCGGCACATTTCGCTTTCTGTCTCTAACGCCCGGCAGTTACGATCTTAAATTTTCGACAATCGGGTACCGATCCCTGCAAATTTCCAGTGTCGTAACGGCAGTGGGAACTGTTTCCCGAATGGATGTACGGCTTCAACCTGATCCTTTAAATTTGCCGGAAATGACCGTCCGAGCGACCGCAGATCCAAGCGCCGGGGTACTTTCCGGAGCGAAAATAATCAGCCGAGCGGACATCCAAGCGATCAAACCATTCGACCTGCCTGATCTGCTGGAAAAACAGGGTTTGGCCGGAGTTGTTTCCGATGGTACGCCCGGAGGCCGTCGTGCGGTAACCATCCGGGGTAGCGCTTCCGACCAAGTTCTGGTTCTCATAGATGGGCAACCCATAAACGAGGCAGCAGATGGCATAGCGGATCTCTCGCGCATTTCGCTGGCGGAAATCTTGCAGGTTGAGTTCTATCCCCAGGCTCCAGCCATGTTAGGGTCGCAAGCGATTGGCGGAGTAATAAACATAATTACTTTAAGGCCGGGTTTCAACCAGACCAGACTGCAAGCCGGAGCCGGAGCATTCGGCAACCGACAGGGCAGCATCGCTTTGGGAAGGGTCTGGGGCACCTGGCCTCTTCTTGGCGTCTTTGAACACCGCGAATCGGAGGGTCGCTATCGTTATCGAGTCATGCCGGATGATGGCATTGACGTCTTCACTCGCAATGTCGAGCAGACCTTAGTCCGCACCGGAGCGGATTTCCGCCGCGATTTCCTGTCTTTGAAAATGGATACTCCAGGGCTGGCGGAATTCGTCTATCGTCGCACTTTTTTGTACAGACATAACCCTGATTATCTTCCCTTGCCAGTCTATTCCCATGAAGCAGTCACCGCTGACGACCGACAGGAATTTACGTTAACCAGTAAATCCGGTGATCGTTGGTATCGGCCCACTACCGTAGCAAAATTTGAAGGGTACTCACAACAAACTTCGACAGACTACGGTCCTCAATACCCACTGTTGAATCAAGTCTCCAATTTGCGTGGTGAAGTGTACAGCGCCAAGGCGGATTGGACAATGCAAACGGATTGGCGTCAAATTGCGTTTGGAACCGGGATTCATTACGAACGCTTGTGGTCCGACAATCTGCAAGGCGGGTACGCCGGTCGCTTACACGAATTCGCATTCTTGCAAGTCCAGGGTGAACCCTTCGTCGAGAGAAAATTGCCGGCCAAGTTGGCGATTTTCACCGGCGTCCGAGCTGATCTTTATCAAAACCAACAGCCATTCATCCATCCCAAATTGGGTTTGGAAATCGGTGGGGGGGAGGCGGTCGCATGGTCATTGAGGGGTGAGTATGCAGGTGCGTATCATTTGCCCTCCTTCAATGCCCTGTTTTGGCAGGAAGATCTGCAGTCGCGTGGTAATCCCGAATTAGAGCCTGAAAGAAGCCTAAATCGCGAAATCGCCGCAAGAATCGGGTATCAAGGCCTGGAACTGGGGTTGGTTTGGTTCGACCGCCAGATCTGGGATATGATCTATTGGCGCATGGATTTTGAAAACAAATGGAAGCCATTGAATCTGCGCTCAGCGCAGGTTTATGGCACAGAAATCACTTTGCAGGGTCGGTTGGGAGAAGGGCTGGGCAGCCTGAACCTGAATGCCTCCCATCGTTGGATGCGTTCACAGAATCAATCCGGCGAACCTAATACCGATGGTATGATTCTCCCTTATCGCCCTTTGAACACCACCACGCTTTCGTTGCAGGAAAACCTGTACTACTTCAGCACCGACTTAACGGCTCGCTGGATCAGTCGTCGTTTCACGACAGAAGCGAATACGCTCTCGCTTTCACCTTACACGGTATGGGATGCAGGATTAACAAAAATCATCAATCTCGCACCCAACAATTTCAACCTCACCTTGCGAGGCGAAGTGCGCAATCTTTTTGATCGCAGTTATCGGATCATTGACAATGCTCCTATGCCCCTGCGTGAATTCTGGATAACCGTAGCGATAGAAAATTCTACCCACTGAAAGGATCTCACCATGAAAGCACAATTAGTTCTCCTTACCTCCCTGACTCTCGGTTTGATGTTCAGCGCCTGCCAGGACAAAGATTCTGTCAACCAACCCATTACACCTTCTGACAATCCCTCTGCCTGGGTTGTCAACTCCCTTGGGGGTACATTATCAAGAGTTGATTTGGTTACCGATTCGGTTGTCACCAACGTCCTCACCTTAGGCCAGACACCCAATGACATCGTCATTTCCGGGACGACCGGTTATGTGGTTAACTCTGGAGATAACGACATCCAGATTATTGACTTACAGACCGCACAGACTATCGGAACCATTGAACTTTATCTTGGATTGAACCCCTATTTTATAACTGTAGGCGGTGCGGGACAAGCCTTTGTAACTAATCTTTTAACAGGCAACGTCTCGATCCTGGATCTCGCCCTCAACCAGGAAATAGACACTTTGAACGTCGGAGTTGCGTTGGAGGGGATTTGTATTTATGGAGATACCCTTTACATCTCAGACATAAACGCCGTCAATTGGGTCTATGGCCAGGGATACGTTTATGCGTACTCTCTGCCGGGATTAGCACCTTTAGCCACCATCCCAGTCGGCACCAATCCACAGGCCATCGTCGCCGGTCCGGATGGATTCCTTCATGTTGTATGCACCGGCGATTACGGCGCCATCAGCGGGCAGGTGCAGATCATTGATCCTGCTACCCTGACGGTGGTGGACAGCGTCACCGTAGGCGGGACTCCTGGATCGTTAGCCTTCGATTCGCAGGGGCGAGCGTTTCTGGGCGCCGGCGGTTGGGTCACGGACGGATTCGTATTCTCGTATGACGGCATGACTCACCAGCTCTTACATGGAGCCTCCAATCCCATTCTGGTGCCAAAAGGCGCTTATGACGTCAATGCCATAACCACCGGTAATATATTGGTTTGCTGTCATAGTGTTGACCAGGTAGTTGAAATGGATCACGACGGCAACATTTTGCAAACCTATCCGGTTGGGGATGGACCTGCGGTGTTGGCGATTTGGGAACCGTAGACCGATAGGATAGTTTGCAGATCAGTCCAATTAGGCCCTCCAAATTAAAGGGGGGCTTTTTGTTATAGATCCCCTGATTTCTCTTGCAATCCATGCGCTGAATTGTTTATATTTTAGCGACTGAAAGGCAAGACACAGGAAACCCATGAAGAAATTAGTCATTTCGCTCGCTTTGGCGCTACTTTCAGTAAGCGCTCTTCAGGCCGGCATCACCGGGAAAATAAGTGGAAAAATCGTAGACAGCCAAGATGGTTCACCGTTACCGGCCGTAAACGTGATCCTGGATGGATCCTCCTTGGGTGCAGCCACCGATGCGGAAGGAGATTTCAGCCTTTTAAACCTGCCAGCCGGTACTTATACGCTTATCGTACGCATGATGGGTTATCAGGAAATGCGGTTTCAGGGTGTCCGAGTCAATGCTGATTTGACCACTTGGATAGATGTTAAACTGAATAAAACCGTACTCCAATCTGCAGAAGAGATCATCGTCCAAGTCAAACCGGATCTGTTGCGCTTCGATGTGACCAGCAAAATGTCGCTGGTGGAAGCTCGGGATCTGCAGGATCTGCCGGTCGTCAGCGTTCAGGAGCTGCTGAAGACTCAGGCCGGGTTCACTGAGGATGCTTCCGGTGAAATCCACGTTCGAGGCGGTCGCGGAAAGGAGATTCTCTATATCGTGGATGGTATGCCGCTGAAAGATCCCATGACCGGTCAACCGGCAACTCTGATCAATCCGCAATCCGTCCAGGAGATGGAGGTTCTTTCCGGCACCTACAACGCCGAATACGGCGACGCCATGTCTGCGGTTGTAAACGTCATCACTCAAAATCCCACGGAAAAATTTAATGCGCGACTCGAATTCTTAAGCCCTTTCCTGAATTCCAGCCCCTATCGTTCTGCCGACTGGGGCGGCTCCGGCACCGATGTCATGCGCGATTCAAGCGGAACTTCCCTGTATAATGCGCCCACAGTTGAGAATCTGATTGATCCGAGCATCCCCGTACTGGGTATTGTTTCGGGATCTTTGACCGGCCCGATTCCACTGGATAAGAGGCTCGGATTTGCAATATCCAGTCGTTATCGCAAGGAAGATAGCTACTTGCCTTTCGGATATGACGTTGAGCATCAGGGACTGGGTAAGTTGCGGTTTCAGGCAACGCCCAGATTGAAGCTGACCGCCACCGGCGACCTCTCCCGCCGCCAGTATCAAGGTTACAGCCACGACTGGAGATATTTGCATGAGGGCTATCGCAGCCATGATCGGCAGTCGGGGTATTTCGGTGTACAGGCAAATCACACATTGCTGGATAATCTGTTCTATGCCGCTAATTTGTACTACTTACGACAGCACCAGAAAACCGGAGTCGGCAACAAAACGCCCGACCAGTACATTCAGGGACAGCGTACGGGTGAGGCCTTTTATTTCGCCAACGATGATGATATTTATCAGTTGACTGATTCCTGGACTTATGGCGGCAAGGCGGACTTCAATTACCAGGGTTTTAAGGCGCATGCGTTCAAGTTTGGATTCGATTTAAAACAGCATCGCCTGGCGGACACGACTTATGTTCAGCCGTGGCCGGGAGGCGCGAATGATTCAACCAAATACAATCGCTGGGCCGACGAATATTCCGCCTATGTACAAGATAAAATCGAACTTCGGTATCTGGTCGTTAACTTAGGGTTGCGTCTGGATTATATCAACCCGCGCAGTCTCTTCTGGAGCGATCCTAAAGATCCCAACACCCCCATGACCGAAGTTGACCCGCATTATCAGCTTTCACCGCGACTGGGATTGGCGCATCCGGTGACTGCGACGACCATGCTGCATTTCGCCTACGGACACTTTTTCCAGAAACCCAGTTTCCGAGAGGTGTATTATAACTCCCAATATTGGACCAATCCCGAAATGATGTTGGAAGTGGATTATCCACTGGTGGGGAATCCACGAGTCAAGCCGCAGAAAACGGTTGCTTATGAAGCTGGAGTCAAACAGGCGTTGGGACCCGATTTGGCTCTGGACGTCAACCTCTGGTATAAGGATGTAACGGATCTTCTGGCCACCACGGAAGTGCGGGCCTATCCCTACCACTTTGTAGTGTATGATAATGCGGATTACGCCTCAGTTCGCGGATTTGACTTAAGCCTGCACAAACGGTTCGAAGACAATTTTTCCGCCAGCTTGAATTACAGTTTCTCTGTGGCCACCGGAAACCGATCCGATCCCACTGCCGGGTACTGGGATGCTTACGCCCAAGAGAACCCGCCCAACCGCGAAACTTTTCTGGATTTCGACCGCCGCCATGACGTGGCATTCGATCTAAACTACGAGTTCGGAGCCGGTGACGGCCCCAGAGTCGGAGAATATCCCATTTTGGAGAGAACGGGCTTTAATCTCCTGTTGACAGCTTCGTCGGGAATGCCTTACACTCCCTACGTCGGCCCAACCGTAGATGTAGATGAGAATTCCGCACGTATGGGTTGGACGGCCACCGTAGACATGGAATTGCGGCGTGCGCTGAAGATCACCCCACTATCTGCCACTTTGATTCTGCAAGTGAATAACCTGTTCGACGCGCAAAACCCGATGAGAGTATGGTCACGCACGGGAAAACCGTGGGATGACGGTTGGGAAGGTCTGTTCTCATCCTACGACATGCAGCGTGATCCCTCTAACGTCGGCCCGCCCCGGCTGATTCGCGCCGGCATTCGGTTGGAATATTAACGGACAAAGATAGAAATCCCATGAAAAGAATCTTCTCCGCTGCTTCCCTGGCATTAACTTTAACACTGGCCGCTGCCGTACACGCACAGAGTCCGGACTGCAATTCCTGCCATTTAAGTCAGGGGAAAAATGCGTTACCGCCTGTACGCCAAATCCAATCCGAAACCGATCGCGGCTACGGTGTCATGGACAAGGGTTCCCTGGGCAATATCTGCGGCAATTTCGGCATACTGTCCAATTACCACGTTTTCTTTCAATACGCCATGCACTGGCCCCGCTGGGCTGATGATTCGCATCAGTACTGCTTCGGATTCGCCCCAGTCGTCGCCGTGGCTGATAATGTGGTGGAATCCTACACCTCCATAGCCGGTAGGGACTGGGAAGCCAAAGACGGCGGTTACGGGACGCAATTTTCCGGGGATGTTCGCGCCGCGTCCGACGATACTCCCTTCCTGGCCTCCTCTGATATCATTGATACCTGGCCGATGATCGGCGGCGAACGCGCCTGGCCGGGACCTTTCCGTGGAATTCCCGGCAATCCCGATTCCGCCACCGTGCCGGGGCAATTCGCCAGCGACCGCGACGTTTGGGGTGTTTTTGATGACCATGACAACCAGATTCAACCGTTGGGTCTGGAATGCCGGCAGATGACTTATTGTTACAATCGCTCGTATGCCGAGGATTTCATCTTCTTTGACTTGAAGTTTCACAATACAAGTACGACCACGTACGATTCCCTTTATATTGGCCATTATGGCGATTTCCGTGTGGACTACGACAATTTAGACTTGTTGAAACTGGTAGATACGGACGGTGACGGCAAGCGTGATTTCCTGATATACTGGGATGCTGATGAGGAACCGGTTGAACCCTGGACGGTCATGGGGATGATTGGTGTGGCTATAATCAATACGCCGGATGATATCGGCGTCACCGATTTCCACTACTTCAAACATGCTGACCGACCGACTACTGACCCCATGCAGTGGCCCATCATCAGTGGGCAGCCGGCTCTCGCACAAGCGCGTGGCATGGATCCAGCTTTATTCTTTCACGGCGCTGATCCTCGCTTTGATGATCCGGAAAACGTGGTGTCGCATTTTCCTCCTAATCCACCCCAGGCCCCCTATGGCGGAGCGCCGTTGGATTACTTTCTGACGACGCTGTTGCGTGACTTTGCGCCGGGGGATAGCGCTCGCTTGACTCTGGCTGTGGTTATGGGATTAGATTCTGCAGCATTATATGACAACCTGGCCACCGCGCAATTAATGGCCTCCATGGGATTTCAAGGGTCTGGCCCTCCCGATCCTCCGATTGTGACTTTCAAAGCGAGCGATCATGAAGCCACATTGTACTGGGATCCTAATCCATCTGAAAATTCGGTGGACGTCATCACCAACGAGCTGGATTTCGAGGGCTATAAAATATACCGCAGCGATGACCTTGGTTTGACTTGGGGGGTAGAGGTGCGGGATTACCTCGGTGTGCTGCAGGGATATGTTCCCTTGGCTATCTACGATAAAATTGACGGCATTCAAGGCGCTGATCCAAGCGCGCCCTGGCAGAGCCTGGGGAGCGAATCAGGCTTACAGTACTCGTTTGAAGACAGCGGACTGGTCAACGGCGTGGAATACTGGTATGCGGTGTGCGCTTATGATCACGGCCTGCAAGGAACCGACCCGGAACCAAGCCTACAGAACGGTTTCGGACGCCCGGAAGTTTCAACCCATATTATCAGCGTGACCCCAGGAGTTAATCCGCAAACCTACAATCCCATTCCCGGAGGCATCTTTCTACCGCAAATGGGGATGACAATGTCTGGTTACGTGGCGCCGTCGGGACCGCTGACATTAGGCACTGCTTTTGTCGAAGTCATAGGCGACCCTGATTCCTTAAGCGGGCACGGATACAGAATCGCCATTTCCGATTCTATGCCACATCCGGATTCGTCCTTTACGGTTCAAGGGACTGACACGATCTGGTCGTACTTCACCTCCTGGTGGGATTCAACCTGTTATAGTGTCATAGATACAACTCTAGGGGATACGCTGATAGCCTTCCACCCCTTCTTTGTGGAAAATGCCGGGAACAGCCTGGCGGGAGAGCAACCGATTGTGGATGGGTTGCGTTTTACCGTAAAAGATGGATCGCTCTGGTTTGGTTGGACGCTCTTCCATCAGGATTCCTGCACTTTTGATTGGTGGCGTGAGGCACGTCAGAATCCGATGGGGGAAGCTTGGATACAGGGTTCTGCATCATTCCGGCTAACGGTTGACTATGACAGTCTCAATGGCGGCTGCCACGCGCAGATTGAAGACCAATTCGGGGGTTATTATCCCGCCATCTGGGTGCCGTTCAGAGTGGAAATGATCTCGGATACTTCCAACCCCATTGACGTCGGCGATCTTACTTGGATCGTAGATTATGAGACCGGTGTCCTTGGTGGCACCGTTCCCTTCCCCCCGAACATGTTCTTCAGCCCTGCGGGCTGGGATTTGGAACCCGGCGGCACGGGGTATAATCCGTTTGATTTCGGCAATGCCTATCCCGATGAAATCTCCTTCCGGTATTACGCTCCTACTGGCGATACGTCCATCGCCAACATCCGCACGCAAAATTTACCGGATTCACTGGGCGGCATTGCCCCTACTCAAGGCGACCAGTTCAGCTTGCTGAACGCCAGGTTGACATCCCAGCACCGCTTTGATTTCGGTACGGCTTGGCCGACGTACACACTGGATCCTACCGCTGTGAATTTAGCACAGATCAAGGTAGTGCCTAATCCTTACATCGTCTCAGCAGGGTGGGAAAGCGGCGCCGACGATCATCGTCTTCAATTTACGCACCTTCCGCCGGAATGCACCATCGAGATTTATACGGTTTCGGGCAACCTGGTCAGAAGACTACATCACCAATCGGATACAGAAGGGTATCTCTTCTGGGATTTGCGCAATGAATCCAAGCAGGACGTCGCCTTTGGGCTTTACGTGTTCTACGTGAAGACTCATCAGGGGCAAGAACATGCCGGCCGATTTGTGGTCATTCGGTAAAAGGTAAAAGCTATGATGGAAAACAAACCAAGAAAATACTACCTTGCCAGTTGTCTTGCATTGGCGGTGCTTTTATCATCAGCATTACCATGTGAGGCTTTCACCAAGAAAGGCACGACGGCCGCTGATTTCCTGAAGATCGGAGTCGGAGGACGACCGGTGGCCATGGCTGGATCGGTAGTAGCCTGCCCGACAAACTTGGATGCGCTGTACTGGAATCCCGCTGGTTTGGCCGGAGCAGACAAAGTTCAATTGGGGGCGACACATGCACGCTGGATCGCTTCCATTAACTATGATTTTTTAGGCTTGGTCGTTCCCGCCGGGCACAATCTGACCATAGGCGCATTTGCAGCGTCACTTTCCACTGAGGAGATGGAGCAAACTACCATATCTCAGCCTGAAGGAACTGGAATACTCTTTGACTATGGAGACATAACCGGAGGGGTTGCAGCGGGTTTACGGTTGACGGATCGCTTTCGCGTTGGGGCTGCCGTAAAAGTAGTTTACACGAAAGCCTTCAATGAATCCGCAACAGCAGTTGCTTTGGACGTAGGCACACACTTGGTGACGGCTTTTCACGGCTTGTCCATAGGCATGGCCTTGGCCAATTTCGGCACCAACATGAAATTGGATGGTCGCGACCTGATCGTGGAGGGCGATCCTGAACCAAACATGCCCGGTAATGAGAATCGCGAGGCACGCCTGGAAACTAACGAATATCCGCTACCAGTTACCTTTCGGATCGGGGTTGCCTTGGATCTGTTGGGTGTAAAGCCAGCGCTGATGATCTCGCCGCACCATCGCATCACTACCGCCTTATCAGCCGACCATTTCGCCGAAAACGTGGAACAATTACATGGTGGTGCGGAATATGCTTTTCGAGAAATGTTTTTCCTGCGGGGCGGATACACCGTCAACGATGATTCCCGTTCCTGGGCTGCTGGAGCCGGTGTCGCCGTAGCCAGTGGAAATGTACGCGTCAGAGCCGATTTCGCCTACGAAGATATGGGTGTGTTTGATATGGTGCCGCGTTTCAGTTTGGCGCTGGAGTTTTGAAGGAACACCCGGTGGCTGCTGTGCATGACTTGGATGCTCTACTACGCACGGGAATAGAGCTATCCCACACCAAACGCTTTGCAGAAGCTGAGCCGATTTTCAGGCAGGTCTTGACGTTAGAACCGCGCCACACGGGAGCGGCTTATATGTTATCTTTGTGTCTATATTTTACCGGTCAATTCCATCAGGTTCTGCCGCTGTTTGGTCAATTAAGCGCTGCAAATTCTCCCCTTGATTCGACTCAAAAGAGAAACATTTCCGAGTTATCCCGATACGCTGAATTTGAAACCCTTCGATTGAATTACTGGGAGAAAAAGGAAGAGAAGGAAGGACAGAAGGTAGAAATTGGTAAATCTAAAGGGATGAGTGCCCGCCTTCTAAGTAGAGCTGGTAAAGTGTTATTGCTTCCCGATTTTACCGATGTAGATGATGCGATTGGAGCAAACGTTGAGGCAGTGGACGGCAGGAAATATGAACTAATTCCATTCCATGAACTGGTGATGCTGGAATTCGGAATCGTGAAGCGTTGGATTTCTGCTCAATTGGTCTATCGGGACGGAAGCCGTTTAACCATTCAGACACCGATGACCTATCGCGATTCCATGAGGCATGTGGCGCGGGGAGTGCGGGAAGGCTTGGAAACTGTCATACAACCGCACGAATCCTCTCCTTCAAGGTTGCTGGCCGTGGGACAGAAACAGTTCCGATCAGGTTCGCTAAAAATACCTTTGTCAGAAATACAGCGGATTGAATTTTAAACACTTAAAGACAAAATAATAGCGATCCTCCAATAGGGTGGATCGCTTCTATTTTCAGAAGTCTATATTTTATCGAAATAGCGCTTTGATGGATCCCCACGTCTGCTGGATACCTGAGAAGAACAGTACCACTGATTGAACCGGACTCACGACAAAGGTATTATCGTCCATCTGACCCAGGATGCGGTAGTAATAGGTTCGGTTGCTGCTCTTATAGATGTCGTGATCTTCAAAGTTATAAGAGGAATTGTTTCCCAATGGTTGCAGAGTTGTAAGCACAATATAAGTGATGCCATCCAGGCTGCGTTCGATCCGAAAATTGGAGAGTCCGGTTTCCAGCCCGGATGTCCATGTGAGCAGGACGGAACTCTCCCCTTGAGCCTGAGCGGCAAAATCATTGATTAAATTCTGAGCCGGAGCTGCCGCAGAAAGGATTGCCAAAATCGCCAGACTCAGCAGAATCGCTTTGCTAAACGACATATTAATTTCCTCGTTTGACTAAAGTTAAAGCAAAATGTGGGGAATGTCAAGTAAAAAGCGTGAATATTTCGGTGCTGCATTATTATGGCCCGCTTGTTTGCTGAAGATACTGCTGATAGGTGGCTACGTGCGTCTGGTCAAGTCCTGTTAAGATCTGAAGTTGATCCACTAAGCCCAGAGTGTACAACATGCGGGCCATATCCAAATGGTGAATTTCATAAAATCGCGCAGTCGCCGGGTTATCGAAACTTAAGTTTTTGAGTTTCAGAATGATAGCGCGCAAGTATTGGCCAGAAGTTTTACGGTCATCCACCCGAAAACGGTAATGCGCCTGGGAGAAAAAATACTCCAATTCCCGATAGGGCTTTTGGGGGCTGGAAAGTAGTCTTTCGATGTAGGCAGTGCGCTCTTTCCAACCAGTATCGAAAAATTCGCTAAACTTCGATAATTGAGCAACCTGGAAAGCCTTCTGATAATAAGCATCGCCGCCTGATTTCTTTTTCTTGTCATATTCCTGACCCAGAAGGGCGTACATGTAAAAATCAACCAAGCTTGTGAGTGACTGGAACTGGTCAACGTGCGTCAATTGGGATCCTTGCTGATAAGCGAAAAGCCACTTTTTATCCGAAGCTTGAAAATCATTCTGGCTGCCTACGGCTAGGCGAGCGTTATAACGATCTTCAAAACTGGTAGGTGCAGCTTGTTCAATAAATATGTCCATTTGGACGGGAATGGTGTAGCGACCGGCGTTGTCGGTCCAATCGTATTCGTTTAAGTAGCTGGTGAGCAGGTCCTTTAGGGGAGCGAGCTTGTCCTTGGATTCCTGCAGCAATTTATCCGTATTGACGGTCACCTGGGCAGTGATACGTTGCGCTTGGATTACAGGCGCACGGAACAGCAGTAAATCCCCTATGACAATCAGTGAAAAGATGAGTTGATTTTTCACATCGTTCCTATGTAAATTGCACTGGTTTATAAACGGGAATGATCCTGCCATGACAAAGTGTAATATCCTGTCAACCCTCTTGTTTAATTCACTTCTACTGGTTTGTGTTCCCGGATTCGCGCAGGCGGCTTTTGAAGCTCCCGAACCCCAACCCGTGTCGTTCGCTTTAGCCAACCTTAACTCGTTTCCTGATTATCTGACCGAATCAACTTCGGGGCGGTGGTGCTTGCATGTTGCCGCTTCCCGTCTTTATGGGATGCCGGAAATCCAACCATTTGGTTTTTGGGCGGGCGGGAACGCTCTGGGTGGAGGCTTGCGACTTCGAGGTTACGGTTTAAATAGCGGTACTTATCAAGAAACCTCTCAAGGTTTGGAATATCGTCGTTTCGTGAATTCTGCCATCGAAGTTGGTCTGGAAGCTCAGACTAACCAAATAGCTATCGAAAAATACGGATCAGCATGGGCTGGACAGGTCAATGGCCGCTTGAGATGGACTGTCCCAAATCGTTTTACGGTCGCTTTCACTTGGATAAATGCTACCGGTTCAAGTATTGGCACAGGAAACTATCCGTTGCCCGGTCGTCTCGTATTGGGTGGCCGAATTGATCCTCAGAAAAACCTGGCGCTTTTCCTGGAAGTGGAGAAAACCAGCAGATATGACCTATCAACACGAATCGGTGCTGGATTTATGCTCCTGCGCGACATCACGTTGTTGGGTGGATTCCAAAGTGATCCCAATCTGGCCGCATTAGGAGTTTCAGCTTTAATTGGCAAAGTACGCGCTATTGCCTCTTACCAATATCATTCCGAATTAGGTTTCTCGCAATGCTACGGAATCGGCCTGATTTTTTAACTCTGATCGCTTGCCTCAGCTTGAGTCTATTCATTAATACGCGGACGGGATATGCTCAGGGCGATGAATTTGCTGCTCCCTGGCGATTGGAATCCTTCGATCCCGGCGAATTTGAAATCCCCGATTCAATCAGCATAGATGAATTCGACTCATCGGCCTGGACTTCATCCGTCATTCACGATTCGACCTCTTACAATTTACGTATAACATTGAAATATCAACAGGCGATTTTAGGTAAAAATCAGAGTATCAGACCTTACCGATTTGGGCCTAAATTCTCTATGGCCGGTAGTGATCAAGTTTTTTTAGGGTTGGCACTGGAGAAGGATCCCGGTGAGGCGCATTTCTGGGATCATTCTGCCTTGACTGCGAGTCTTCCTTTACCTAATAATATCGGGAAAATTATCCTCGGTGATTATCTGGTTGGCTACGGGTGCGGGTTAGTCATCCGAACAGCGCGCAATTGGGGGCTGGGTCGCGACATTCGATCTAACCTGCAATTCAGAGCTCAAGGCGTTAAACCATACAACGGCTGGGGAGAAGATTTGGCCTTACGGGGCGCAGCCATCGAATTGAGTCGTGATGATTCATATTTGTCTTTTTGGGGGTCCAGTCGAGAAAGAGGCGTTATACTCGATACCAATGACGTAATACAATCGTTCAGTTCATCATCTAACACCAGTAGCCGGGAGGAAGGTTGGGGCGCGCGATTTAATCATAGGTTTTTATCTCGCTATATGACCATCGGACTGGCATATAGCGCGACAAATTGGGACCGAAAACAGCACCTCAGTAGCACACCTTCAAATCGTAACGGAGTGGGAGGCTTGGATTTGTTCTGGTCGGACGACTCTCTGGCGGTTATGGCTGAAACCGCTTGGGATGATCATGGTGACCAGGCTACGATGGCCAAATTGGATTGGCGCCTAAATCACTTCCGCATTCAGCAGGCCATTTATTCACTGGATCCGAATTACTCGGCTCCAATGGCTTCGAGTTTTGATATGGGACCAGGAGAGGTCGCCAATCGGCAGGGTAGTTACAGCGGTCTGGCTTATCGTATTCGCGGGACAGCCCTTTCAGGTTTCATGCACTTATATCGCTATCCTTATCGTTCAGTTGGCCAGAGCTGGGGTGGGGAGGATGTGTGCCTGAGTGTGGAAGAAACTTCTGTCAGACGCGCACGTTTCGTGCTGGTTTCAAGATGGCTGCAAGAACAAGAATCCGATACACTGATTCAGATCCAGCGCTGGCGCGGTTCTGGCTTGGCTGCCTTCAATCCCTCCGCAGATTGGAAATTAACAGCAGTAATTAATCTGTGTTCCAGTGAGATGTCTAACGAGCTGGGCCAGATGCTGCGTTTGGAAATGTCCCGAATCATCAGGATTGATTTGACTGCTGGGTTGACGTTTTCTCTGGGGGCGGGTATCTATCAGGCGCAGGATTATTCTGTGCGTTTATACTGGAATGAAGCTGAACCCAGCGCAAGTTATCGGGTACGACCGCTTTGGGGTAGAGGAGAAGCAGCACAAATTTGCATTAACGGGTGGAGAAACCATTGGGGCCAGGTTGATTTATCTTGGTGGTATGACCAGCCCGAACCAGAAAGTGCTCGGAAGTGCACTAAGGAGATATCCGTAACCTATCGCTACCCATAGCTGTCTCCGTATTATGTTGTCCCGATAAAATCGCACTTTTTGATTGATTTTCGGCTAAGAATTATTTAAGTTCTACTATGCATTCCATATCTTCATGGGGTTGTTATGTCCGCTGAACCTACCGGACCGGTAATCTTGCTGGCGGATGATGATGACGTAGTCCGTAATATGGGCCGAGATATTCTCCACATTCTGGGGTATCAGGTGCTCCTGGCCGGGAACGGAGACGAGCTGATAAACGTATACGCAGAAAATAAAGCCCGGGTTGATATTATCATCCTTGACTGGCACATGCCGGGATTGACAGGTTTGGAAATACTCGAAAAACTTTGGCTTGTAAATCCCGCAGTAAAAATAATTTTAGCCTCCGGTCTGGGGCAACCGCGCGAGATTGACGCCATCTCGAAATCAGGACATCAGATCTCTTTGCTACAAAAACCGTATTTGGTGAAGGATCTACAAAGCGAAATTTCTCGCCTGCTCAAAACATAGGCCCTCTTTAACCTACGTATTTACCACTAACGCTTTGACCATTATAACTCGACTCACTCCTGGCCGAAACTCCCTCATGATAATAAACTGGTTACGCTTGTGTGCGTTCGCCGCAGTCTGGTTCCTAATCACACCAGCTTGGAGTGCCGATCCCCATCCCGCTTTTCGAAAACTTGCCGGTCGCTTGATCTGCGATGGCTGGGATTCCACACGAATAACCTCGATCTTTCAGGACGAACGCCTGCAATTCCTGCCGAAATTGATTCCTCTAAATGCCATTGAACGCGAAATCCCTGACATCTATCAGCAATTTTTGTCCGGCGCCGCCATAAAAGATGGATTCCAATTCTTGAAAGCGAACGAGGATGAAATACAGTCAATCCTGCAGGGAAGCGGCATCTCGCCGCAAGTTGCTGTAGCTATCTTAAAAGTTGAATCCGATTTGGGTCGAAAACCCGGAACTCATTCTATATTCTCGTCTTTAGCCACCATAACTCTGTTAGCCGATTCCTTGCAATGGCTGGCCGATTACGATACCAGCGGGGGCGCTAATCTGGAGGCTATGGAACGACGTGCAGTGCGGCGGTCGAAGTGGGCGTATAAGGAATTGGGATGCTTTCTACACGCGTGCGAGCGGGAAAATTGGGACCCTTTTGGAATCAAAGGCTCTTGGGCTGGAGCTTTCGGCTGGGCACAGTTCTTACCTTCCAGCCACTTGCTTTTCGCTCGCGATGGAGATGGAGACGGGATCATCAATCCCTATACTTTATCGGATGCCTTAGCCAGCATAACCTGCTTCCTGAAAGGTGCTGGTTGGCGAGACCGAGCAGTATCACAGCGCCGCGCTTTGATGCAATACAATCCCAGCACGGCTTATGTGGATTGTATCATGGAATATACTCAAAATCTCAGGCAGATGGAAAACCAGATCCCTATTGAGGCTGATGATGCGGGGTTCGGACGTTAAATTGATAACATTTTAGGGATTAGTCCTTCGTGCACTTGATTCGTCACATCGCTCCGCTTTTGTTGTTGGTGATGATAGTCAGCAACGCTACCGGCGCAGAAAGTCTCACCCTCAAATTCCCCCAGGGCCCTTTCCCGCAAGCCAAGCTCTCTCTGCTTAATCATAATTCCATGAGTTACGTAGATTTAACCGCATTCACACAGGCTCTGAATTTGCAGAATTACATTAATACCGAAAGACATAAACTACAAATTACGGTCGGTTCGACCCGCTTGAAATGGACCGCAGATAATCCCTTCGTAGTCGTTGGACAGAAAGTTGTACAACTTCCCGCGCGAACGCTATGCAGGGAGGATCGTTTTTGGGTCCCACTGGAAGCATTCGTGCAAATACTAAGACAGGTTTATCCGGCCAAAATCTATATTGATTTAAACACTGCCGTACTAACGATTTTACCCAGTAACTTTGAAGTGTTCGGCATCCAATATGATCAGAAGGAGAACGGCACATTAGTAAGAATTCTGTGTACGCGAAAGATAGCGTTTTCTCCGCCTACCATGCGGGATAACACCCTAAGCCTCATTCTGCCCGAAGTTAAAGTTGACATTGAAGCCCTGACCAAGATCCTACCAATCGGAGTTGTTGACAGTTTATATGCGCAACAAAGCGCGGGAACCTGCCAATTGACTTTCAAACTGGCTGCACCGGTGCTGCAGCAATCTTCATGGCAGGAAGATGACACTCACCAGATTGTCCTTTCGCTGGTTACGAAAATAATGGGAGCTTCGCCAGAAACGTTGAGTGAGAACACGGACGTGGACTTTGACGAGATCAATCTGGATTTAGCGCGGGAACAGGAAAAATGGAAAATTGATTGCGTGGTCATAGATCCGGGGCACGGTGGCAAAGACCCCGGTGCTATCGGTCCGACGGGCTTGCAGGAAAAAGAAGTTACTTTAGCTATTGCGCTCCGTCTAAAAGGGCTTTTAGAAAAAATTCCTGATCTTAAGGTAATCATGACACGCATGGATGATCGCTCAGTGGGATTGAACCAACGCACCCGACTGGCCAACCAGAAAGGAGGTAAATTATTCATCTCGATCCATTGCAATTCACTATCTAAAGGTTCCGCCACTGGCTTCGAAACCTACTTCCTGAAGCCGGCCAGAAACGAGAGAGCCATGGCAGTGGCTTTACGAGAAAACGCTGTGATCAGGTACGAAGAGACGCACAACGAATACCAGGAGCTTAACAATGAAAATTTCATTCTACTAACTATGGCGCAGAGTGAATTTGCGCGTGAAAGCGAGTATCTGGCGGGTATCGTGCAGACCCGCATGCGTATGAGCACAGGTTTGAAGGACCGTGGTGTGGATCAAGCCGGATTTTTCGTCCTGGTCAATGCCTCCATGCCGGCGATTTTAGTGGAAACAGCTTTTCTCTCCACAAGGCGCGAGGAGAAATTGCTTCGTACCAAGAAATTTCGCCAGCAAGTCGCGCAAGCACTCTATGACAGCGTCTTGGAATTTCAACGAAAAACGCATTCCAAAGCTGAAGATGCATCTTTCAGTCGTTAATCCGAGGAACTTTTAATATCGGCGATGGTTAGCTAATTGCATCCAATCGTGCGGAAAACAATCCGCATCAACATCTCCAATTAAGCGTTGCTCCTTCCCCGTGGTGACACCCCAGATTGATCTAAATAATGAAGCCGCCTACCGACCTATAGGCATATTCGACTCGGGTATAGGCGGATTAACCGTTGCACGACAAGTCATGCGCCGCCTGCCGGGCGAATCCATCGTCTATTTCGGCGACACGGCCAGAGTGCCGTACGGCAGCAAATCGGATCGCACGGTACGGGAATTTGCCTGGGAAGATAGCCTGTTTCTGCTAGGGCACGGCATCAAATTGCTGGTTGTGGCTTGCAATACCGCTTCAGCGGTAGCACTGGACGAATTAACCCGCTATCTACGTGTACCCGTATTGGGCGTCATCGAACCGGGCGCGCGCGCCGGCGTAGAAAGATCACGCAACGGACGGATCGGAGTCATCGGGACACAGGCCACAGTAGATTCACGGGCCTATGAGAAAGCGATCCAGGGACTTAATCCCAAATTAGCCGTCTATTCCACCTCTTGTCCTTTATTCGTACCTTTGGTTGAAGAGGGTTGGATAGAAGGCGAAGTTCCAGAGCTTATCGCGAAACAATACTTAACGCCTCTTCTCGATGCTGGTATTGATTCCCTGATTTTGGGATGTACCCATTACCCGCTATTGAAACCTATGCTGGCTAAAGTTCTTGGCCCTGATATTGATTTAATTGATTCAGCCGAAGAGATTGCCCGGCAAGTTCAAGTGTTGCTCAATGATTCAAACGAGCTCAATCCATCACAGCATGGCGTCCGACACTTCTTTGTTAGCGATTTGCCTCGTAGGTTCGAAGAATTGGGCAAGAGATTTTTAGGTGAACCCGTCGCCGGCATTTCCATCGCCGAACCTTGGAAACATTTCCGTCCTGCTCCATTGAAAGACCAGCCCTGATGCCCCCACCATCTTGGGAAGATTTTTATTCGCTGCAACGATTCGGGATGACCCCGGATTTAAACAACATTTTACACTTTTGTGAGAGACTGGGGCATCCGGAATCATCCTTCCCCAGCATACATATTGGTGGTACCAACGGCAAGGGCAGCGTTACGGCGCTTGTTGATTCCATTTTACGCTGCTCCGGTTATCATGTCGGCATGTACACCTCACCCCATATTCGCCATTTCGAGGAACGGATCCGAGTAGATGGAAAATTGATCGAGGAAACGGAGGTTTTTACCTTTTTACAGCGGCATTGGGATTTCATTCAGGAGAATCACTGCACGTTTTTTGAAGTCGCCACGGCTATGGCCTTTGACTATTTTCGTTCGCGCAACGTAAATGTCGCTGTGGTGGAAGTTGGACTGGGAGGGACTTATGACGCAACGCGCGTAGTTTCATCACTTCTTTCCATCATCACGCACATTGATTACGATCACATGGATCGGCTTGGTAATACGTTGGAAAAGATCGCCGCAGATAAAGCGGGTATTTTTCGATCGAAGCAACTGTCACTCACTGGCAACCAACGACCGGAAATTCTGGACGTACTAAAAGATAGGGCGAGGGAAATCGGCACGAATCTCCATGAGGCCGAATCACTTATCTCCCTGGCTTCGCTGACCACCACGCCAAGGCATAATTCTGGAACAGCCACCCTGAAAAAAGTACCGCTGCCTCTAACAATTAATCGCTGGAAATGCCCTCTAACCGGCGAGCATCAAAAGCATAATATCAGATTAGCCCTGGCTGCCGGCCTTTTACTCATGGATTATTTCCCCGGTATTACACCAGAAACATTATCATCAGGAATAAGCGCGGTCAACTGGCCCGGCCGATTGCAGCCAATTCGCCATCGTCCGTGGTTGGTTTTGGATGTTGGACACAATCCCGGCGCCATATCCGCCACACTGGAAAGCATTCATAAAATTTGGAAGCATTCGACTGTACACGTGATCTTTAGCGCGCTACGTGACAAAGACATCCCCTCCATGATTTCCTGTCTCAAATTCGAGACCGGGTTCGCCTCCGTAGTACCTTTGCCACCCCCCCGTGGATTGAGTAGGGAAGAGATCTCTGCGCTGGCACGTGAATCAGAATGGAACGCGCATTGTTTTGACAGCGTCGAACAAGCTCTTCTCAAGGCTTCATCCGTCGCGGGGCCACAGGATGTCATACTTGTCATCGGATCGCATTATCTAGCAGCGGAAGTTCTAAAAATCCAAAATATATCTTGACTTTGACGGGATGATTGTCTATATTCCAGATGTGCTGCTGCCTCGGCACGCTTCCTTATTAATCCCCAATGAAATAATCAACCACCCGGCGACATAGACCCTCGATACTAATTTTTACGGTCGAGCCGCACAAGGCCAGACCATCGTTCCAAACAATCCAGCAATCCACCTGAAATTAATTTACTCTAAAAAGAAGTGTCAAAGACAATGCAAGAGCCAATCGTCAATCAGAATGAAGCGCCGACCAAGCCACCCAGCGCTCGGATGGATCTCGTCGAACTCAAAGGGATGAAGATCGCTGAACTGAACAAGCTGGCTAAAGATCTGGATATTGAGGATTACTCCGGGATGCCGCGACAAGATCTGATTTTCAAGATTCTGGAGCGTCAAACCGAGAAAGATGGACTGATGTTCGCCCAGGGGGTTCTTGAAATCCTTCCAGACGGCTACGGATTCCTGCGATCTTCTACCGCTAATTACTTACCCGGACCGGATGACATCTACGTCTCGCCCTCGCAGATCAAACGCTTTGGTCTCCGTAAAGGTGTTAATGTTTCCGGTCAGATCCGCCCCCCTAAAGACAACGAGCGCTTTTTTGCACTCCTAAAGGTCGAGGCAGTAAACCACGAAAACCCAGAAGAAACGCGCGATAAAATTCTATTTGATAATCTGACGCCTCTTTATCCTCAGGAGAAATTCAAATTAGAACTCGATCCCAAGGATTTCTCCACGCGCATCATGGATATTTTCACCCCGTTGGGAAAAGGGCAACGCGGTCTGATCGTAGCGCCACCACGGACTGGGAAGACAATTCTACTGCAGAAAATCGCCAACTCACTTGCCAAGAATCACCCCGAAGTCAAGCTGATTGTCCTGTTGATTGACGAACGGCCTGAAGAAGTTACCGACATGGAGCGCACTGTACAGGGGGAGGTAGTCAGCTCCACTTTCGATGAAAAGCCAGAACGTCACATTCAAGTTTCCACCATGGTTATTGAGAAGGCCAAGCGATTGGTGGAATACAAGCATGATGTGGTCATCCTGCTGGATAGCATAACCCGTTTAGCCAGAGCGCATAATGCCGTCAGCCCTCATTCGGGACGCATTCTATCCGGCGGTATGGATGCCACGGCCCTCTACGAACCCAAGCGCTTCTTCGGTGCTGCACGCAACATCGAGGAGGGCGGCAGTTTGACGATCATTGCCACTGCGCTAATTGAAACCGGCAGTCGTATGGATGACGTGATTTTCGAAGAATTCAAAGGCACCGGCAATATGGAATTGGTGCTGGATCGTAAGCTAGCCGATATTCGACTCTTCCCGGCTATGGACATCAACCGGTCCGGTACCCGAAAAGAAGAGCTGCTGCTTAAGGACGATGTGCTGAACAAAATCTGGATTCTGCGTAACCTGCTGGCGGACTCCAACTCCATCGAAACCATGCGGTTCATTCTCGAGAAAATGCGCAGCACAAAATCGAACGATGATTTTTTCAATATCATGAAAAACGGGGGATAAAAGATCGTTCATCCCTGTAAATACAATGCGCCGGAGATACACTCCGGCGCTTTTCATTTGCAACATTAGTATTGCTAATCTGTCGCTCCCCTGGAATTAAACACCCTTTGACTGTCCTCTGTTACGATGGCTTCACCCGTCCCTCCCATTTCCTGCTGGTTCAAAGATACCTTTTCGTGCTCATGATGCCGCAGCAGCAATTTCTGGAGAAGTTGTTTGAGCTCATCCGGTGTCAAGTCGCGTCCAAAGAAGCGGCCATCATGCACTAATGAGACCCTTCCGGTCTCTTCTGAAACCACGATAACTACCGAATCGGATTCCTCGCTTACTCCCAAGGCCGCGCGATGGCGAGTGCCCAGTGATTGATCCATGCTGGGGTTATCGGATAAGGGTAATATGCAGCGAGCGGCTTCTACAATCTCTCCTTTAATGACTACGGCACCGTCGTGCAGTGGTGTGCGGGGGAAAAAGATGGAAACGATCAAGTCGGCGGTGACGTCGGCGCGAATCAGCACGCCCGTTTCGATGATCCCGCGAACCCCAGTTTCGCCTTGAATCACGATCAAGCCGCCGTATCGTTTCTGGGATAGAGTGGCCACTGCTTTGACAATTTCATCCAGTGTCGAAGTTTCCCGCTCCTTGACCAGAGCGCGCAACAGCCGCGTCTGGCCCAGTTGAATCAGCAAGCGGCGAAGTTCCGGCTGAAAGATGATGACGAACGCAATAACCCATACGGTAGTGATGGATTGGATCAGCCAGGACATCCCCTGCATTCCCAGTAATTGGACAAAAAAGGAAATCATAAAAATCAGGATCAAACCCGCAAACATCTGCGAGGCGCGAGTGCCTCGCATGATCTTGTAGAGTTGGTAGAATACAAAATAAACCGCCAGAATATCCAGCGCATCTACCAGTGTGAATCTCAGAAATCCAATCCGAAATAGTTCCATAAGCAACTCTAAATTATGATCATTTTGTTATTGGGAATGGGTAGAAATACTCAGGCTCCGAAGCTTTCAGGTCATCGCACTGAGCATCCAAATAGCGCCTCTCGGCTAATCGCGCAGTACTTATCACGAGTGGCTCCAGCGATTCGGTCTCATCTATGACCAGACGGCGGCTGGCAAACGAACTTACCAAGGCGTCATAGTGGCGCTCAAAGCCCTCACCACATAGAAAAACTGAACCATGGATCACCTCGCTCAATTTAGCCACCTCGCAAACGGAATAATCGCTCTGCTGTTTCCAGCTCCTCTCTTCATACTCGTATAACACCCAATAAACCTCGCTGGCGCGCGCCGGCATTAGCGGCACCACTCTCTTCAATCGTGCCGGCACTCCAGCCGCTAATCCTTCCAAGGTAGGTACGGTAATCAGCGGCAATTGTTGTGACCAGCATAGGCCCTTGGCGACAGCCATCCCCACCCGCAGGCCGGTAAAGGATCCCGGTCCCGAAGATACTGCCACAGCCTTCAGATTTGACAACTGAAAATGGTTGCGTTGCAGCAGATCACGAAGTCGGCTCAGGAGCACTTCATTGTGCCGCAAGTTATCCCGAGTTTCAGTATAATCCAGGAGTTTGCCGTTCCACAATGCGAGTCCACAGCGTTGTCCACTGGTATCTATGGCAAGAATCATTTATCTTTAGGAGAAGAGTCAGTAAAATTATTTAAGTAATTCTGCAAGAGTTGAAACATTTTCGGCGTTTCGACTCATTATTCTGATCACCCGGTGCGAATCGTCTAGGGTAGAGAAATTCAGGCTGAGGCGATAATCCCATTTATCGAAATAAGTGTTGATTATTTCAGCCCATTCCACAAGAATGATGCCGCTGCGGAGGCTGATCAATTCATCAAACCCTGTCGTGACTATCTCCTGGGGCTTCCGCATACGAAAACAGTCTATATGAAAAAGTGGCGGCGACGAAGGGTATGAATGCAACAATGCGAACGTGGGGCTGGTGACGATTCCCTGGTATCCGATTCCTGCGCAAATCCCACGAACGAAAACCGTTTTGCCCGCGCCCAGTTCGCCGTAAAGACCTACCGTATCGCCGGTACGCAAAATCGAGGAAAAGACGCCAGCGATCGTCATCGTTTGGGATACTCCGGCGGATTCTATCCTGATAAACTCGGGCATGAAGTTCTTATTAGCTATTAGCGCGGTTCCATCACGGCTACAGGCAAGATCATTTCCTCCAGGGATATGCCGCCGTGCTGGAAGCTATTCTTGTAGAGATTGATGTATTTATGGTAATTCGTCGGATAAACGAAGTAGTAATCTTCTTTGGCGATTATATAATTAACGTTTATCCCCCGTCGTGGCAATTTGATGGTTTCGGGATCCCGAATATAGAAAGCATGTTTGTCTTCGCATTTCAGGTTACGTCCGTACTTGTAGCGCAAATTGGTGGAGGCCTCTTTATCGGAAACCACTTTAGCGCCGCGCTGACTGCGGATGGAGCCGTGATCCGAAGTCAGGATCACGGTAACATCCTGCGTAGCAAAAGCGCGCAAGATATTGAACAATGATGAATGTTCAAACCAGGAGCGAGTCACCGAACGATAGGAGGCTTCATTGCGCACCATCTCCTTGATAACGTCGGAATTGGCGCGGGCGTGTGATAGGATGTCTACGAAGTTGAACACCATCGAGACCAAGGGTTGATTAAAATAGGTGGAGACCTTTCGTTCTACCGTGTCGGCCTCCTCTAAATCAAGAATCTTCACATATTTGGAATCGTTCTTCAATCCCACGCCCAATCTACTCAATTGCTGATCCAAAAGTTGGTGTTCAAAGCGGTTGGATGACGATTCGTCATCTTCGCCCCGCTTCCAGAGGTCTGGGAATTGTCGTTCCAGGTCAAGGGGGAAGAGACCGCTAAATATAGCGTTCCGAGCATAAGGCGTCGAAGTTGGTAGAATGGCAAAGTGGTAATTGTGCTTGATGTTAAAAAGTTCCGCCAATAACGGCTCGATGACCATATATTGATCCAGGCGAAGGCAATCCACCACCAGCAGGAGAACTTTCCGACCTTTTTTCAACAGATCGGCCACATGCCTTTTCACCACATCTACGGAGAGATCAGGCTTATCATGGCCGTCAACCCACCGCTTATAATTATCTTCGATGAATCTTCCAAATTCCAAGTTGCACTGATTTTTCTGGTCCTGCAGGACTTCTGATAGGCCCAGATCGGGAAAGCGATCCAGTTCGATGTCATAGCCGCAGAGTTTGACATGGACGTCAATCCAATCCTGCCAAGTAGTTTGGGACGCAACCAAGGATGTAATCTGGTGGAATTGGGTCAGATAATCCTTGGCAATATGATCGCGGCTAATCTTGGTTGCCTCTGTCAGTTTTTTCAAGACCATCAGCACCTGACTTGGATTAACAGGTTTGGTCAGGAAATCATTCATATTGCGCCCGATGGCTTCCTCCATCAGGTTTTCTTCTTCACTTTTAGTGATCATTACGGTGGCGATACCGGGACGTAAAGCTTTAATTTCAACCGAAATCGCCATGCCGTTACGCCCTGTCATCTGTTCGTCTAAGAGCACCACGTCGAAATCTTTTTGCAGGATCTGCGCGAGGGCGTCTTCGCCGTTGGTGACGGCTGTGACTTCATAGCCGCGTTCTTCCAGGAACATGACATGTGGCTGCAATAAATCTATTTCATCATCCGCCCAAAGAATTTTCTTACGCTCCATGGAAACTCCTTAAAACCAGTTATCCATTATCTCTTTAATTCCACATGAACTTTCTCTGCAAGGTCATCACTCAAACCGCTTTCAATCGCCAGCTCCAGCGCCTTAAGACTTAACATTCTGTAAATTGCCAGGGTTCCAGGACTGAGGGCTTGTAGCGTTTTAAGGTGTTGTCGAATGGTTTCAACGTCGCCACGAGCAACCGGTCCGGTTAACGACTTTAGCTCGCCCAATTCCAAGCAATTTTCCAAGCTGGATCGCATGAGCGGCCCCAGCATGGGCCTTATCAGAGATTCCGGTACGCCGGCAGTCAGCATCAATTCGTGAGCCTCCCGCATTAACACGGGGATAAAATTAGCGGCAAACACTGCCGCGGCGTGATAGACGCTCTTGCCTTGACTTGGCAATCGTACCGGTAAGCCGCCTATAAGTTTGACCAGATCCATCAATAGAGGAACCAGTCGGTCATCACCTTCTACAGCGAAGTACACGTCGTTCAAGGTGGGTGTTGGTCCCTTCGCGGGGAAAGTCTGCAAGGGGTGCAGCGATCCCACCGGCACATTCGCAGCAGCTAATCCCGTCAAGGCTTCCCCGGCCAGCGCCCCGGAGACATGCGCGACACCATCCAAATTCGTTAGCGGCAGCAATTTGATTATGATACGATCCACGACTACGAGCTGGTCGTCCGGAACAGCTACGATCAAGAGACGAGTGTCGTCTTGGATCAGGTTGAAATCCGAACCCGCCCGGTCAATACCAAGGGACTGGGCGAGGTCACGCGCTACTCCTGCGTGGCGATCTACAATAACCGTCAGCCTCAGCCCCACATGCGATATTGATTTTGCCAGGGTACGGCCTACAGCACCCGCACCGATGAGACCGATGCCAATCTTTAAAGGCTTGTCATTAAATATCATACGAGTTATTTTTACAAGAAACCGGTTCACTTTATTAAGCGAACCGGTTCTTTAGGGAATCTCAATCCTGATTAACCCGGTCACTTCATCAGAATCATTTTTCGGGTCAGACTCCTGCCACCGGCTTCCATTTTGGCCAGGTAAATTCCTGAGGCCAGGTTCGTTCCATCGAAGGTTACCTGATAAGTGCCTCCCTGTCGGTAACCATTTACCAGAGTCGCTACAGGTCGGCCGGCAGTATCATAGACCGTTAGAGTCACATCACCCGAAGTCGGCAAGGAGTAGTGCAGCACGGTGGAGGGATTAAAGGGATTAGGATAGTTCTGCTTCAATTCGTAGATCGAAGGCGTCGGCGCCGTTGGATCGAAGGGACCAACCGGGGACCAGGTGCCAAACCAGTTCAGAATGTTGTTCAGTACCACGCGCCGCAAGGTAGTCCCCGCCAAACCAGAAGCTGCCTCAAAATTGAATGCGAAGTAGACCAGTCCGCTGGGGCCGTCATTCCAACTGATTCCAGCGCCCTGACCTGTCGAATTGTAGGTATAGGCCAGGCTGGCGATCCCTAAGGGGGCAATGGCGTTAGGGGATTGATTATTGTTGGCGCCGGTGCCTCCCGCCAGGAACAGAGTGGTGCCTTCCGTGGCAGGATTGCCTACCACGCCCGTCAGTTGCATGGATCCGGCGGCATTTAAGGACTGGCAGCGCAGCACATCAGAATAAAAAGGCGTGCCGGCAAACTGCTCGTCAATGTCCTCGCCTGTTAAAAACAGCTTTCCGCCATTATTCAAGTAGTATTGGATGACGTTCTGTTCTGTGGTGGTCAAAGGCGCGTCGCAATTTGAAGTGTGCCAGATCGCTTTCGGATAGAGCATCAATTCATCTACCGGGATCGCACCTCGGCTAAACACATCCCAGTTGTCGTGTATAATTTGCAGAGAATCCAGATCCAGGTTGTACCAGTTCTCGAAATTGGAGGCGCTGTCATCACTGACCACGACCACTTCTGGACGACCAACCATCTGATTGAGTTGGATTTCCAGGGGGAAGAGAAGTGATTGTGAAATGATAGACACGTCAATCGTCGTGACATGCACGGGGCTTAATTGATCCACAGTAAAGCGAACGGGATTGGAGACGTTATTCTGGGTGACGCCGGGTTGAATGTTGCCGTAGGTGCTGCCACCTTGAACGATTGTGATGTCAGGATCAGTGCAGGCGATGGTCAGACTAACCCCGACGGCGGGATTCAACGTGGAGCTGTTCTGCAAGGTTACGATCAGATCAACGGTCTCGCCCGGATCGGGACGGCCATTGCCGTTGCCACCTACCGTATCGTCATACACCGCCTGGATCATTCCCAAATTGGGGAACATATAAGCCAAAGCTGCACCGGCATCAATGCGCCCATGCCCTAAAAGTCCGGTGTAGCTGGGATTGATGTTGTCAATGTTGACGCAAGTGTTGTACAAGACAGTGAGTACTTCATTCTGCCGCAAACTGGTGTCTGCCGACCAGATCAACGCCACCAGGCCCGCGGTGATGGGGCAAGCCATCGAAGTGCCGCTCATGTTGCCATAGGTACCGATGTAGGTGCTATAGATGTTGTTCCCAGGAGCGCAGACGTCCACCCAAGTGCCATAATTAGAAAAGCCCGCCACTTGATCGCCGGAGGCTGTTGCCGCTACGGCCACGACGTTATCATAAGCAGAAGGGTAATGCATGGTTTGGGTACTCTGATTCCCGGCAGCCGCGACGACGATACTGCCCTGATCCCAGGCGTTGTTCACGATGCTCTGCTCATAGCCGCTGTAGTAATTGCTACCCCAGGATAGTGAGATCACATCAGCGTCGTTGTCGGCACAATAAATGATGCCTTGTGTTCCGTAGTAAATTAGATCGTTGACACCGGCTCGCGCGGTCATGATCTTGGCTTTGCTCCCCGGGCTACCAATGCCCAAACCGTTGTCCGTCCGGGCGGAAGCATCACCGGCGCAATGTGTCCCATGGGCTTCAGCTTGTGGATTTCCGGGATTATTGTAAGGTTGAACGTTGTTGTTTCCGCCGTCCATGAAATTCCAGCCCCAGAAATCATCAATGTATTGGTTTTGGTCGTCATCAATGCCATTCCACTCCATCAGCGTGATAATCCCGTTGTGATCTAGGTCTTCTTCGTAATTAATCCACAGGTTTTCGCGGAGATCCTGGTGAGCGGTATCGGTGCCTGAATCCACGATGCCTACGACCACAGGGGTATCGCCGCGATTAAAATCGTAAGCTTGCGCCGCATGGATCGCGCTCATGGCCCACTGCTGGCTGAAATAAGGATCATTGGGGACATAGTCCAACCGATGGATCTGGTACGGCTCTGCTGTGATGATGTGGGGATTGTCTCCGTAGGCCGCCGCAACCGCATGCAGATCTATATCGGGTGGGAATTCTATCACGTAATAGCGCGAAATATCCCGGATATCGGGAGTAGCAGGCGGTTGAGCCCAGGGAATCAGCTTCGCGATGGAATGTACGTTGAACTGCCGGGCCAGCGCATCCAGGCTTTCGTTGCCCAGACTGGCGATGCCCGCTGCGTCGGTGCTTGTGCTGATGGTGCCCAGATTATCATTGAATTCCACTACGATGCGCCCCATCCATTGCATTTGCGCATTCATAGGTGGCGGCAATTGCATGGTAGCCGCGGTCAGCAGCGCCGGCAGCGTAAGAGTCGCCAGTAGCAGGAAGAACCCGCGTTTAGTCATTTTCGTCCTCGTATGGTGTTTCCAAAGTGGTCCGAAGAGAATATAGGATTTCCTTCGGAGCGAAATGCAATTAGTTGCGTTTAATAAAATAAGCAATGATCCGGCCTAAATCAAGCGAAATTTTTTGCACTTTGCACCCAACTTACTCTGTTTAGGGGTTGACAATGTAGGTCGGGTGCACTAAATTATTACACCCCCACAATAATCGTCCAAAAAAGCGGAGGGTGAATGACCCATCATAACAAACAGATTTTAACTATTATCCTTATCTTTATTATCGCGCTTTGCGCCCTGGCCTGGAGAGCGTATGTGGCCATTTATGGGGTGAACTATGCTCCCACTCAGGAAGAATTCACGGAAGTCACGATTACACCAGGCATGTCGGTGCAAGCCATTGCCGCACAATTAAAGGAGCGCGGCATTATCGAAAGCTCGCGTGATTTTATCATAAGCGCCCGGCTCTTATTGCTGGATCATAGCATCCAAGCCGGTGATTTTCCACTGCCTTATGGCAGATCCAATGCTGAATTGCTTAATCGTTTAATGCATTCTGGAACGAATGCCACTCTGGTTACCATTCCTGAAGGATTCACATCCTTTCAAATCGCTGGACTTTTAAAACGACAGATCGGGTTGGATTCAACCAAATTTATGCAAGCTGTGCATGATACCGCCTTACTGGCACAGTATGGCATTAAAGCGCCCTCCTTCGAGGGTTATCTCTTTCCGGATAGTTACAACTTCTATCACAATATGAAGCCTTCCTGGGTGGTCCAGCGCATGGTGCGTCGTTTTTTCCAGATCTATGACTCGCAGCACATGGCCCGGGCCGCCCGCATGGGTTTTACCAGAAATCAAGTTATCACGCTCGCCTCCATCATCGAGGGGGAGATTAAAATTTCAGAAGAGGGCCCATTGATTTCGGCGGTCTATTTCAACCGCTTAAAAAGAAACATGCCGCTGCAAGCTGATCCCACCATCCAATACATTTTGGCCGATCGCAGGCGCCTTTTTCGCAGCGATCTGACCATTGAATCTCTATATAATACGTACCTACATCGTGGATTGCCACCAGGCCCGGTGTGTAATCCGGGTGAATTAGCCATTGAATCTGCTTTAGCTCCAGCGGCCGTGCCCTATATTTTCATGGTTTCACAAGGCGACGGCAGTCATGCTTTTAACACCACTCTGGCTGACCACTTGCGTTCCAAGGTAAAACTGGATAGTCTTAGGCAAGCCCTGGCTCGCAGCAGAATGGATCCCACCACCACCCAGGCATTTAAACCTTAGAAGTAAAGACTAGTGAAATTAGATGGATTAAGCCCAGTCCAAAAGGATGCGGTTTTAGAATATGAAGGGCCTGTGCTGGTGCTGGCTGGCGCCGGGAGCGGTAAAACCCGTGTCATCACCTATCGCATTGCCTATCTGCTACAACAGCACTTGGCACGTCCCTGGGAGATTCTTGCAGTTACCTTTACCAATAAGGCGGCCAAAGAAATGCGTGAACGTGTTCACGCACTTTTGGGCGGGGATACCGGGGACCTCTATCTGGGCACATTTCATGCTTTCGGTGCTCGATTTATGCGCCAACATGCCGCGGCTTTCGGGCGAGATGCGCGCTTCAGCATTTACGATGATGATGATCAGAGTCGCCTGATACGATCACTTCTAAAGACTGGGTTCAATGAGCAACAGGTCAAGAGTTATTTCGGACCCTCCAAAGTATTTATCGGGAAGGTTAAAGGCGGGTTGCTCGATCCGCAAGAAGCGGCAACAACACTCAATGTAAATTTGAGCAAACCACTCTTAGAGCTTTATCATCATTACGAAAATGCCCTTCGTAGCAATAATGCGTTCGACTTCGATGATTTAATCAGCCTGCCTTGCCGTTTGCTGCGTCAAGACGCTCCGACTTTGGAAAAATACCGTCGCAGATACCGCTATATGTTGATTGACGAGTTTCAGGATACGAATGTTTCCCAGGGTGAATTGGCGCGATTATTGACCGCACCAAGCGGCAACATCACCGCTGTAGGTGATGACGACCAATCCATCTACGGCTGGCGCGGCGCAGTGATCGGCAATATATTAGAATTTGAGCGCGATTACCGCAATGTACGAATTTTTCGTTTAGAGCAGAATTACCGATCCACACAGGCTATTCTGAATACAGCTTACGAAGTTATCAAAAATAACGTCAGCCGCCACGCTAAAAAACTATGGACAAACCGTGCCGGCGGAGAGAAGCCGTGGGTACTGCCCTGCAACGACGACCGCGAGGAAGCTCGCAAAGTCGTCGGTAAAATCCAGGAAATATTGAATTCGGGACAATATTCTCCCGGGCATATCGTCGTTTTATACCGAACCAATGCTCAATCTCGAGCTTTGGAGGATGCACTAAGATTGAATGCCCTCCCGTATATAATTGTCGGTGGTCTTAGATTTTACGAGCGCAAAGAAATTAAAGATGTTTTAGCCTATCTACGCCTTCTGGTCAATCCCAGTGACGTCCTGAGTCTACAGAGAATCATCAATCTGCCTCCCAGAGGTATCGGAGAAAAAACCTTAAGCCGATTAAGCGAGTTTGCCAACGAAGCCAGTATCCCGCTATTCCAAGCGCTGTTGCGAGCTGGCGAAATTTCCGACCTCCCCAAACGAATGACTGAGAGACTGACAGCCTTCGGGCGTTGGATCGAAGATTTGCGAACGGCAGCCAAACATGAATCACTCCACAAAGTGGGAGAGAGGTTGCTCCAAGGGTCAGGGCTGATGGAATATTACCAAAAGGAAGAGACTTCCGAGTTTGTGGATCGTCGCGAAAATATCAGTGAGCTCTTAAATGCACTGCGGGAATATAGCTTCGAAAGTCAGAAAAGCGGCATGCAGGATCTTGAAAACTTTTTGCAGGAAGTTGCGCTGGTAACGGACATTGATCGCTGGAACCAGCAATCTCAAGCAGTGACATTGATGACTCTGCACGCGGTCAAAGGTCTGGAATTCCCCATAGTATTCATGACCGGTTTGGAGGATGGGTTGTTTCCATTACAAAACGCCACCAGCGATCCGAGAGAGCTGGAGGAAGAGCGCAGGTTATTCTACGTCGGTGCTACGCGAGCCAAAGATCTGTTGTATTTTACCTATGCCCGCCATCGTTTGCGCTGGGGTCAGGAATTATCCTGGCAGCGGCCTTCACGCTTTTTACAGGAAATCCCCCCTGAGATGCTGGAAAGAGAAGAGGAGGAACCGACATATCAAAATACTATTGATAACGGCGAGCTATTCCATAAAACTAAGCAACGTAATTTCTATGCCAAGCCTGCCAAAAGAATCAATGCAGCGCCGGAATTATTCAAAACCAACCAAGGTGAGTATTCCTTGGGGTGCCGGGTGCTTCACGGCCAATTCGGCGAGGGGATAATAATCCGCAGCGAAGGCAGTGGCGAGGGCTTAAGGCTGCTGGTAAATTTTGAGGAATCCGGTCAAAAAATGTTGCTGGCCAAATACGCAAAACTTCAGAAAATCACTTGATTATGCCATGGATCTGAAAGAGATAGTGCAGACCGCCCTTCAAGAGGACATCGGTTCTGGTGACTGGACAACGCGATTGTTGATCACACCTAAAACCTGCGGAAGTGGCAAAGTGGTGGCCAAATCGGATGGAATACTATCCGGAATTGTTGTTTTTACTGAAGTTTTTCGCCAACTTGACGAATCAATAATTGTACACTCCGCATTTTCTGACGGACAGGCCGTGAGTTCCGGCGACGTTATCATGGATCTGGAAGGATCAATAGCTGCGCTTTTGGCCGGCGAACGCGTTGCTTTGAATTTCCTGCAGCGACTCTCAGGTATTGCCACGTTGACTCGATCGTTCGTTGAAGCAGTGCGTGGTACCGGAACTACGATCCTGGACACGCGCAAAACGACTCCGGGTTTGCGTTTGCTGGAAAAAGCAGCGGTGCTGCACGGCGGCGGGAAAAACCATCGCCAAGGCCTGTATGATATGATCCTCATCAAGGATAATCACATATTCTCTTGCGGCGGAATCTCTGCGGCGTTGAAACGCGCTTTTACCGCGCGTAAAGAAATGCCATTGCCTCTACCGGTTGAAATCGAAGTAAAAGATTTAGAGGAGTTGGCGGAGGCCCTTCTATACGCTCATGATCTTGAACGCATTATGCTGGATAATTTCACCGTCTCAATGGTGCGGGAAGGCGTATTACGTACGGGTAAACGTGCACCCCTCGAAGTTTCTGGCGGGGTGACTCTGAAAAATGTCCGAGAATTTGCTTTAACCGGCGTTGAATACCTCTCTGTCGGAGCTCTGACGCATTCCGCTCCAGCACTGGATCTCAGTTTGTTAATTACCGCATGAATAACCGCGAACAAAAAATTCTGGTGGGCGATGCCGACCTGAAGAATTTGCAGCACCTCCGGAAAATTCTGTTGGAGGAGTTTTACGGAGTCTGGACTTCCGACGACCCCGGCGAACTGTTGCGCATTTACGAGTCGGGTAGTTTTGATCTGCTGATCTTGGAGGTAAAGACTTACGCGCAATTGCGCTTGCAACATGTCCAATTTAACGAGTTGAGCGGGGCTCCGCCCGTAATCATCATGACCGGCGGAGCAGATATCGCCACCACGATCGAAGCCGTCAAAGAAGGCGCAGTTGACTTTCTAGAAAAGCCTATTCGTGTCAAGCGTTTGTTGCTGACAATTCGTAATGCACTACAAAACAAGTCTAAATTAGAGGAGATGCATCGAGATCAAACTGAACTGGCAACGTTGAAAGAGATCTATGAGCGCATCATCAACGGCATTGATTACGGTATTGTAGTTCTTGATCCGCATTTGCGCATCGAATCAATCAACGAACACTTGCGGCGCAAACAACGCAAGGAAGCTCGGCAGTCCCTGGGAAAACCTTGTTACAAATATTTCTATGGCCGACGTTCAATATGCGATGAATGCAAGATCAAAGAGGTATTCGAAAAAGGCACTCCGGTTAAGTATACTCTGGTGCATAAGACCAATTGGGGTATGCTGTACCACCTTGAGATTGACGCCTATCCATTGTTTGATAGCGAGGGAAGAGTTCACCGCGTCGTCCAGTTAATCAAAGACGTTACCGAACGAGTTAAACTCGAACATGAGCTCCGCGAAAAGAAAGAGTACCTTGAAAGTCTTCTTAATCATGCTCCGGTGGGGATATTTTCCACCGACCGCAACGGTTTCATTCAGGCCGCCAATCCCGCCTTTGCGAAAATTCTAGGCCTGCAAGCTTCTTCAGATGCGCTGGGATTGAACTTTTTAGAATTTGAAGATCTTAAAAATAACGATTTACATAAAAAAGTCGAACAGGTTCTCGCCGAGGGGATAACCTTCGAGGCGGAAGGGGTTCATTGCCATTTTACTCCGGGTCACTCATCAATTTGTTCGCTGCGCTTTGTGCCACTGCGAGATGCGGAAGACAACCTTTCCGGATTGATTGCAACGGTTGAAAACGTTTCTGACAAGATTAAATTGGAGGAAAGTTACCGCAAACGCATCGCTGAACTATCCATTTTTAAAGAAATCGGTGAACTCCTACAAAGTACAGTTGATTTATCCGATATTTATGCTATCACTCTTATTGGGGTTACCGCGGGTATGGCGCTGGGATTCAATCGTGCGTTTATTCTACGCTATGACCGCGCGAATAATGTACTGGTGGGCGAAACCGCTATTGGTCCTTCCGATGCTGCTGAAGCGGGTCGGATCTGGTCGGAATTATATGTGAAGCAGCTTTCACTAAGAGAAATCTTCGACCAATACAAAGAAAATCTGGGCGATAAGGACGTGAGGGTAAAAACATTGGTGAAGAAATTGCGCATCCCTTTGACCTGGGAAGAAGGTTTGATGCAGGATGTGCTTTTTCACAACAAACCCCAGAGAGTCGGTAAGGGGGAGGTTTCGCGATACGCCGATGGGCGGATGATTTGCTCTGAACTTGGAGGCGATTCCTTCGCCGTTGTACCCTTGATTAGTCGTGGTAAAGCTGAAGGTGTGGTAATCGCTGATAATCTGATTTCAGGCAAAGAGATCAGCGACGAGGACGTCAACCGCCTGAGCATTATCAGCAATCAGGCCGGCGCCGCCATTGAAAATTCCCGACTATTGCAGAGTTTGGAAGAAAAGGTCGAAGACCTGCGTTTGGCCTACTTGGATCTCAAAGAGAACCGCGATTTGCTCTTGCGGGCTGAGCGATTATCAGCCGTCGGCGAGGTGGCGGCAATGGTCGCTCACGAAATTCGCAATCCACTGACTTCCATCGGCGGCTTTGCCCGCGCCATCCTTCGTGACATCGAAAAGGTCGAAAAGAGTGAAACAAATCGTCGCTTTTTGAATATCATACTTGAAGAGGTCAAACGGCTGGAGAGGATCGTTACCGAAATTCTCGGATTTGTCCGGCCCGTGGCGCTGAAATTTATCCAGATCAACTTACACGAAGTTATTGATCAAACCTTTGCCATGATGTCTGGTGAAATTGACGAAAGCAAAGTCATTATCACCAAAGATTATCAACACGATTTACCGCCCGTCTGGATAGATGTAGACCAGATGCGCCAGGTTCTTTTGAATCTTTTGCGCAATGCTCTGCATGCCATGAAGAACGAAGGCATGCTGTCTGTCATACTTGAGGCTTCCGGCGACTCAGTTAAAATTTACATTTCCGATACCGGCGAAGGCATTTGCGCCGAAAATCTGGATAAGGTGTTCGAAGCGTTTTTCACTACCAAAACAACCGGATCCGGCCTGGGGCTTACCATTTGCACCCAAATTGTTAAAAACCATGGGGGGTCCATCGAAGTCGAGAGCCGGGAAGGCGAAGGTTCGACTTTCATAATCACGCTACCCATCAGAAGCGAGGAGGTTTCCTATGAAGAAAAAAATTCTGGTCGTGGACGACGAAAAGAATCTGAGGATTCTGTATGAAGATGAGCTCAAATCCGAAGGCTATGAAGTTGACGTAGCCGATTCCGCCGAGTCCGCCTTCCGCACTTTGGAAAAA